>NZ_JBLYNS010000002.1:0-112616 GCF_049310205.1 Endozoicomonas sp. ALC013
ACTGACAACTCTCCCGGCAAACCAGGGATTAAACCGATGACCTTTCGCATATTGTTAATTTCATTACTGTTTTCCACTTCAGCTATGGCATTCGCAGGTAATGACTATAACTATACATTTATTAATACCGGCTTTGGTTACAATAATCAGAATCAGGGCACGCAAAACTTCGATGGAACCACCTGGTTCGTCAATGGTGCCTATAAAGTCCCATCCATACCCGTCATCCTGAACGCAGGATACGCCTACGGCCGCATTGATAAAGATGATGTTGCCAGTAATGTCGAGATTGATGGCAGCTCCTACTTTGCCGGAGCCAGCCTGTTATTAAAGCCAACGGACAGATTCCATGTCATTCCATCGGTCACCAGTGGCCGACTCAGAAACGGCCTGTCTGTGGATGCGGATGAGGTAAAGGATAAAGTCACAGCCTACACAGCGTCGGTCAGCGCCCGTTATCACCTGGAACAAGGCCTCTGGCTGAATTCCGGCTATATTCAGCAATACTATGACCGGGACGAAGATGACAATACCGGCTTCTTCACTGCCGGAGCAGAATATCAAGTGGATAATGAGTGGTCATTTGGCCTGAATTATCGCGGCAATTCTGATCAGTACACCACCCAGTTTTTTGTGAAACTCTTCTTCTGAGTGATCACTGAATTCGGCAATGTGTCCTCATTCCCACCAGAATCTGAACCATTTGGATGCCCCGCTGCCTGCTGCGGGGCTTAAATAAAGTTAACAAGACAGCTAAAAAGACAGAACAACGGCCCTGGTATCCGTATTTTTGGCCTTGAGCCCTCTCAAGCTGAAAGAACGGGACTGTTTGAGAATGTCCAGCTGAAGGCTGGCAGGATCACCCAGATATATAACCTCATAGTTGGCACTGCGATTCTGTATGGGCTGAACACTCACAGATTTGGTAAGAGGCAGGCTTTCCAGACAAGCCCGTAGTTCATCAACATCCCGCATACGATCGAAATTTTTCAGTGTTACCTGAATTTTGCTTCCGTTGTTGAACTGGCTGATAAACTGCTTCTTTATTGCACTGGTGAGCTTTGGCTGCAAATCTTCCATGGCATAACTCAGAGAGTTTTGTTCCCGAATAGTGGCCGAGTCAGAAATTTCAACGCTATTGTTTGGATCACTGGATACGTTAATCAAATCATCGCTACTGAAGCGGTCAGTAATACGGACTTTAATGGTCGTCTGCAGTCCGGTCATACCTCCCATTGCCTTATACTCATACTTGCTGATGTCAGTCTTGATGGTGTATCGAGCACTATTGGGCGAGGACGAAACCTCAAAACCACTGGTCGCCAGAAGTTCGCGCATCAGGCGATCAACCTCAGGTCTGTCCGTTTGAATTGCAAAGGATGGTCGCCCCATATTTTCCTGAATAGCGAGAATCTGCTGCTGACCGTCAGGAGGAGAGTCACTTACCTCGGCACTGATGATGATGAAGTAGTTGTTTCCTTCCTGGTACTCCTTGATCACCGTATAGCGCTGCACATGGCCAGAGGAAACCGTTGAAAGTTTTGCTCTCAAGGCTTCTGCGTTTTCAATCGTTGTTTTGGAGGCCATTTGCACCCCGCCATACTGTTCGACAGCACTGCGCAAAGCATTATTCAACGCTGTCGTGCGTGCAGCTTCCACACCTGATGACAAAGACGCAACACCACGGGCTTCAACAATGCTATCTTGCTTTTCAAACAGTTCAGAGAAATCACGGCTACGTTCTGAAATGACCATTACGTTATAGGTCATACCATCATGCTCACCGGTATTAAAACTCCATGCGGCTTTCAGAGTGCCTTCAACATTGCTGGTCAATGAGGTGTAGTACTCTTCGAGTACTGTATCACCTTTCCAGGATTGACTGGCCCGCTCTACAGAGGAAATCCGTTCCCCTTTAAGATAAGCCGTCAGAGATTTCATGGCATCCTGCCGTGCTATCTCTTGAGCAACATTGGCTTTACGGTGCATACCGAGACCAATTGCGATCACGGTACGTCCAAGCTCATTGTCATTCACCATGCCCATATACTGGTTATTAGCCAGCATTGTGGACACAGTTTTCTCAAGAGAAGCATTGGCTAATGCTGGCAACATTAGAAGTGCTGCCAGAATGAGAGCCCAACGTTTCATTAGTTAACGGCCCTCCTTACCAACCAAATGCGTCTTCTGCATCGGCATTGCCGCCTCCGGTATAAGTGCCGGAGGTAGCCGTACCTTGTGTGTTTTGAACGGGAACCTGCTGCTTCACAGGTTGCTGTGTCGCTACTGGAGGAACGACACGATTGCTGCTGGCAGCTTCTCTCTCGGCTTGGTTATAAACAGTCTTGTTGCTTTCAGCAATGCGAACAGATTGGTCCAAACCGTCTTTAGTGCCTTTGAGTTGCTGCTGTGATTGAACGTCCAGTACTTTGGTTTGGTACTGGCTGGCCTGCATAAGCCTGGCATTAACAACACTGGATGTATCAATGGAGTAAATGCTGACGTAAATATCCTGGCCAGAAAGCGGGTGGGTCACACGCCTGCCAAAACGCTTGGATAGACCTTGGACAGCACGATTTTCGATGCTCTGGCTGAGCTCGCTGGTAAAGCTTTCCGCAGCAATGCTGACGTCCTTTCCACCACTACTACTCAGGGTCGTCATTGCCTGCTCGGCTTTTTCATAGGCAGCAACGTCCGCATAAAGGGCTGTAGCCACTTGTTTACGCGCCATCAGTTCAGCGATACCACGGGCTTTTCGTTCAGAAGAAGAGCTACTGCCAACAGGGCTGGCAGCTATGCCAAGAATATGGAAATTACCAGAACTATCGCGGAACTTGCGCCCCCCTGTAGCGGTAGACCAGTCCTGGCTGCGTATATAATCAGCCAGATCTTGTTTCCCTTTGGGAAGCGTCATTGCTGCACCTGAAAGCAGAGCCCGTATCATCTCCTCTTGTTTTGGAGACCAGACGGTCACCATGGCAACTTTATACTGTTGCTTAATGTCATCCCATGATTCAAACTGAGCGGCAGTAATGGCACCATACAGAGGCATTTTGGAAACGGCTTCAGCCATACTATAGGCTTCACCTGTGACACTGCCTGCCAGCTGGTCCAGCTCGTTCATGGTGCTTTCATGTTCAGACATGGCTTCCTGATAATTGGCTTTAGCCTGCTCATATTGGGCTTGCTTATCAGCAGCGATTTCACCCTTATCGAAGTGCCCATCCAGCTTTTTGATAGCAGCTTCCATCAATGCATCGGCTCTATCACCAAAGGTGACACCTCGGAGCATTTGTGCTTCTTTGGCATCCATAACTTCCAACAGTTTGGCTACTCGCCCCCTCTGAGCAGCAGCTTTTCTTTCCAAATTTTCAAGTTTGTCTTTGAACTCAACATTAAGGTCTGTACCCGGAGTGCTGACACGATCTGCTGCAGACATATCAGTATATATGTACTGAATAATGGATCGTTTCGCATCCAGAGATGCTTCCATGGATTTCAGAGAACGCTTAATGATGAAACTGTCATCATAAGATGGATCTTCCGAGTCAAAAATAGCTTCACTTAGAGCGACATATACTCTTTTATCGCTGTTCCACCCCTCAAGCACCCCACCTTTATCCAGAAATTGATAAGCAAGATCCATCGCATCAACAGCAGCAGCGGACTGTGCAGGCATGGTTTGCAGCTGAGTGGTAACGGCTGTGGCAGGTGTTTCGACGATTTGTGGCTGGACAGAAACAGCAGTGACTTCTGGCGAAGCCGCTTCGGGTTTAAACTCTACAGCGTGTACTGCTGAAGAGACAGCCAGTGCCAGTAGTGTGGCTTTAAAGAGATATCTCATGGTTTGTTCTCAATAATTTGGATAGTGTTATAAGCAAATTTATTTATTGCGGCATACAGTTGCAGATAAGAAATGAACCGGGATGCTTCCTGCTTTAATCCCATGCGGTGAAGAGATTCTGTGTAACGTGAAATAGCTTCCAGGTTGCTGGGTTCAAGAGCGATCCACTGTAAATAAACAGCAGCAGCTTCCGGCCAATTTTGCCTTGCGATTAAGGCAGCTCCCAGATACTGCCAGCTCTCCTGATGACGAGGTGAGCTATTGATGCTTTCTTTTAGCAGAGAGATGATTGTGTCCAGTTCTCTACCCTGTTCAAAAAGGACTTTGGCATCGCTAAAGGCCTGGGCTGGCTGATCACTGAATGTGTTACTGAACAGAATATGTCCGGGCAGGCTCAGAGCGGCCGAATAAGGGCTGGCAAGATTCAGTTGGCCAGGTAGTTTGTGCAGGTAGGCAAGGGGATTCTTTTGCTGGTTTTCCTTAATCTGTGCAATAGCATTTGGTGCGCGTGCAGGCAAGGCTGTACTCTCAAAAGCAAGAATGGTTGTCTCAGGTAGAGATTTTTGTTTCAGGTGGTTATCAATGACATAGGCGCTGGCGGGAAGTTTGCAGAGCCAATCCAACGCAGGTGAGTTGTCAGCCTGCAATGCCAACAGTCTCTGCCTTTCGAGAAAAGGCTGCTGCGATGGCTGGTAATAGTTTGCCAGGCAGTATTTTTTTAACAGTTCTTTCTTTTCCCACTGCAGTGCAATCTCCTGCAACCCAAATTCCGAAAAGATCTTCCCCAGATAGTGGTAATGCTGACCGGCATCCAGCTGATGTAATAGTGTGGTGATATCTTCCGTGCTTATGTCTTCATTTTTGCTGGCCGTGATCAACCTTTTGATATCTTCTTCATTAGCTGCCAGAACATAGCGGTAGCTCTCTCCTTCCGGGCGGTTCACCAGAATACGGGATGGAAGCTTTTTCAGCCGGATGTCGCGCTGTCTGATCAGAGCCTGGTCAAGAGAGGAGCTACCTGTTGAAGATGAGAGGGCTTGTAGCTGGTAATGCTCTGTGATCTGCTGCCATGCAGAAATCATCGCTTTGGCTTTAGCCGAATTTCTGGATGTATCTCTTCCATACGGAAGAATCACCGTAGAAAAAACTATGCCGGAGTCGACGATAATGCCTGTTTTGCTGGCCGCATACTTGTCAAAATATAACGTATGTGACTGACCAAGAGTAACAGCCGAAGCTGCTACCCCCGGAGTACCAGACAGAGCAAAGACCATTACCAGGGCAGTAAGGATTTTCGTACTGCGCATACTGCTCAGTCCTTGTAGTTATCTTCCCATTCTGGAGGTAGCGGCATACCGTTGGATACGGCAAACAGCTCGTTCTTTTTGAAGAAGAGTGGATCAGCTTTGATTTCAGCGACCAGGTCCTGAACATCAGGATCATTAGACCAGCGTATAATTTTACCGCGACTGGCATCGGCCCCAGGAGTGACTTCAGCAATAGCCAATGGCAGATCCACCCCCATATCAGACATGTAAAGAGTTACGATCTGTTTGCCCATGAAACCGCTTTCATAGCCTTTATCGATTTGGAAATTACTGCCTCTAAAACCAACGACCTGTCCTCCAATTGGCAGTTTATTACCGATTTTATTTGCAACGATTTTAAGAGCGTTAATGGATGCCTGGTTCAGTGCATCCTGCTCTTGTTCTTGATCGAAACCACCAATCACCTTACCGCTTGGCAAGCGGAACAGGGTGCGAATGGCACGGCCTTCTGCGGAATCCGCTTCAATAATTTCATCTGTCTGGAAATCAATCAGCTGATAATCAACGCGGATTATGTACAGGACTTCGTTATGGTCAACGCGGTTATACTCTTCCTTCACAGCAGAAACACCGGCTACCAGCCCGTAATCGGCATTCAGGCCTTTACCAAAGCGCATGCGCGACAAGGCATCAGTTGTGCCCATATCCTGAAAACGTTTCTCAGCTGCTTTGCCTTTCTGGCCGAGATGGCGGGATACGATCGTGAAGCGTTTCAGCTTGCTGATCTCTGTCTCCATCATGGTAGAAACCGTTTCCAGTGGAAGGTCTGAGTAGCTGCTGGCATCTTTATTTGCAAAAAAGTTTGTAGCAACCACAAGACGCTTGTAGTTCTTGGTTGAATAGTTCTGTGGAAGTTCAATGGCCTTTTTGCTGGACTCATAATCGGCCTTACTCACAGTATGGAGTGAAGGGTCAATCTGCACTTTGCCCTGCATTCCTGCACACCCTGTCAGAATGGCAGCTGAAAGTGCGCAGACACAGAAATGTTTGATGCCAAAAGACATAATAATCTCGTGAATATGAAGGAGGAAAAAAAGAGCAGCTAAATAGCTGCTCTTTTATACTTTATCGGCCAGCGTAACTGATGGCGTTGTTGTAAATACCGTGGTATTTCTTCAGCATGGAGAGTGCATCAACGGTAAATGAGATCTGGTCACCGGCAAGGCTTGCACCCTTCATTGCGGAAGGCAATTTCATAGGATTGGACACCAGAGCTTTGATATCAATTTGCTGGACACTCTTCTGCAGCTTGTAAGCTTCAACTAACAGACCAAGAGACTGTTTCGTCATCTCGGAAGACGTATTCAGGAACGCGTCAAATTCTTTTTTCTCAGCTTCTGGCAGCTTTGCGTATTCTGCTTTGTAAGCTTCAGGATCGGTTTCAGCAAGTTTGGTCAGCTGGTTGTAACCTGCGAGTTCAACCTTCGTAATGTAGCTGTCTGTCAGTTTGATAGTTTTGTCAGTTCAAGTTACAAGCAATTGGCTCGACTCTGATTTGATTCTCAGGGCAATATTCTATGCTGAACTCCGCTTCTTCCGACGACTTCCAGCACTCTTTGCTTTGCCTTTTCGTTTAAACGGCTGGTTCGAAGGGGCAGGCAATCCGGCAACAGAGGGCAAGCCATCGTTCATGGTTTGCATCAATAACGCTCTCAGCTCCTGATCAAGCCCGCCCATAAAGGCACCGTAGCTGCCTTTTCGCTCAACAATGTCATTCAGAGAGGCTTCCCAGCGTGCGGTCATATCAGGCGTGGTCACTCTTTCCGGTAATGCGTTGACCAGGGCTCTGCCAGTGGCTGTTGCATGAATATTTCGGCCTTTGCGCTCCAGGAACTGGCGCTTGAACAAGAGTTCAATAATGCTGGCCCGGGTTGCCTCGGTTCCCAGGCCGTCGGTTTCACGGAGAATCTTGCGAATGTCTTTATCCTGAACAAATCGGGCGATGCCCGTCATGGCCGAAAGGAGTGTTGCATCATTAAATGGTTTGGGGGGCTGTGTCATTTTTTCCTTCAGCTCGGCTTCAGGACAATCAAGCACATCGCCTTTGGCCAGCTCAGGTAAAAAAGCACTCTCTTCATTATTTTCATCACCGACGGAACGCTGATGACTTTTGCCTGAATTCATCAGAACCTTCCACCCTTCCTCGACAGTCTGGCGGCTCCCGGCCCGGAAAAGGCCTTTTTCTATGTCGATATCGACGACTCTTTTTCTGAAAGTATGATCAGGATAAAACTGCGCAACATATTGTCTGGCAATTAATCCATACAACTTGCGATCCAGTTCAGACAATCGTTCAAGGTCCGTTCTCAGAGAGGTAGGAATAATACCGTGATGCGCCCCAACTTTTTTATCATTCCAGGCACTGGTTTTCCTTTCCGGCAACGCCTGATCCACCGCCTTCCCCAGCGAAGAGACATTGTGGCGAATCGTTGCCAACACTTCAGGTGCCTGGGATAAATGCTCTTCGGGCAGATAGCGACAGTCTGAACGGGGGTAAGTAATCAGTTTCTGCTCATAAAGACGCTGACAGCTATCAAGCACCGTCTTGGCATCCATACGCAGCTGCCTGGCAGCATCTATCTGCAGTGCCGACAACGAGTAGGGTAATGGCGGGGGTTCTTTGCCACGCTTATCTTCGACGCGTTTTACTGTCCCCTGCTTGCCGGTAATACGGTCCACCACATTCTGCGCCAGACGCCGATCCAGCACTCGCCCTTCCTCATCCATCCAGTTCTGGCAGGCTTCGCTGGGTAGCCATTTGGCTTTGAAGGTTTCCTCTTTTGCCGTTAACAAAGTGGCAAAAACCTCAAAGTACGGCTTAGGCTGAAAGTGTTCAATTTCGGCATCACGTCGGGCGACAAGACCCAGAATCGGTGTTTGCACCCGGCCGATGGAGAGCAGCCCATTAAAGCCAACCTTCCGGCCAAGCAATGTGCAGGCACGGGTCAGGTTAATACCGTAAAGCCAGTCTGCCCGGGAACGAGCCAGGGCAGAAACCGCCAGCGGTACAAACTCCTGGTTGGATCGCATCCGCCCAAGGGCCTGGGAAACGGCAGAAGGGTTCAGATCGCTGATTAATAAACGACGAACATCTTTTTTACGCTGGGCAGAGAGCTTCAGATAATCCAGCACTTCATCCACCAGCAACTGGCCTTCACGATCAGGGTCACCGGCATTGACAATAATATCAGCCCGTTTGAGCAGCTTATTGATCACTGATAACTGCCCACGCCCTCCCTTTCTGGGTCTCAATTTCCATTGCATGGGAACAATAGGCAGGTGCTCAAGCTTCCATGTTTTGAAGGCCGGATCATAGGCATCCGGCTCCTCCTGCTCAAGCAGGTGACCTATGCACCAGGTCACCACATCTCCTGACGCAGACTCGATATAGCCTTCCTGTTTTTTCAGGGGCTTTTTCAAAACATCGGCAATGGCTCGCCCAAGGCTGGGCTTTTCGGCGATAAATAACCGCATTCAAAAACAGTCCGGCTGACAATGACTAAAATACTGTTTTTTTATACAGCATAATTCACCATTTAGCGAGCATTCATCCGTTTTCTTACCAGCCCAGGTAGAGTCGGCTGTTGTTATTTTTCCAAAGGTGTTTCGAGTCTTGCATCTGTTGATAAAGCTTTTCCTTACTCCTTTCCTGATCAGGCACCTGATCAACCAATCCTGATGGCAGGTTCTGGTTAATCTCTGTTACAGCATCAACACTGTGCACTGGCACAGTATTATCACCCACCTCCGCCATAGGTTCTGAACTGGAATCCCGACTGTGTTCTGAAGGCCGGGCATCTTCACCACCAGAGTCCTGACCATTAATAAATGGCTCCTCAGCCCACGAAAATGACAGATCTTCCTGAAGTACCTCATAATCTCTCTGTCCGGTGTCATCGGTGTTTACTTCCTCTGCGGGGCTGAGTACACCGGCAATCTCGTCTTCAACAACTGAAACAGAGGGCTCCAGAACTATGGCTGAATCCTCTTCCGAAACAGGCTCCGGGTAAGGTTCATCATCAGGCTGTCTGACAAAGCCACAGAGGCGATTGATGGCTTCTTGCTCATTTTCCAGTGTGTAGAAAATCTCATAAGGTGGTTCGCAAGTTATCGGGGTTTGGGGCTTGTGATCTGTATGACCAACATGATTGTCAATAATGACATCCGGAACCCGGGGGTATTCAATGTCAAGATGACAAATCGATATTCCAGTACCTTTATCCCTCTGCCTCTCTGCCAGATAACGGCCCAGAATCGCCTTAAATGGTATAAATTCATCAAAGTAAACCGCTTCAGCGTTCAGCGCCCTGCATAAATGAGCAACCCCGAGTTTCACAGGATCTTCAATAACGGGTTTGACAAAATCAAGCCCATAGCTTTTAACCAGACTCAATACATGTTGTTCATGTACCTGATAACGAACGGTGATTTGGGGAAAGGTGATGATTATCCCATCGGCAGTAATACAGAGAATGTCCGTCACAGCCGCCGTCTCAGGCACAATGCTGATAACAAACCCTTCATCAGAAGGCCAGACTGGATAAACGCCGGCAGGATAGACATCCTCATAAAATTGGTTTCCATTCCTGAATACCCCCACGTTTCCCTCGGGAACTTTGTAGAGAAAAGGAATATAAGAATAGAGATCATAGGCTTCAACTTTTTCACCCGGAAAGAGTAAGAAAGAAAGAAACACAAATAACATTATCATTAGTTTCTCTTCCACAATTTAACTCCAGGTTCAAACAAAGACTTATCAGGGAGCAGTAGTTATAGCAAAGCAATGAACCGTCAAGACAAAATTGAAAACAAAAAAAGTAAAAAGCCAATCAGCAGGCTTTCATCCGGATATTGCCCGGTCACTGATCAACGTGGCAAATCATGCTACTCACCGATCAGCCGAAAGATATGGTAATCTGAATACCTCCAAACTCCCGGTTACCAAGCCTATGGCACCTCTGGATTACCTCAAGAAACTCACCTGCGATCGCCCTGAGCCGGTCACCTGCGCCCGGCCAGAGGATCTGATTACCGAGACCGAGAGTAACCGGGGTCGTATTATTCAATCAGCGGCCCTGCGCAGGCTTCAGCAGAAAACCCAGGTCTACCCACTGGAAACCAATGCAGCCGTCCGCAGTCGTCTTACCCACTCACTGGAAGTTCAGCAAACTGGCCGCTATCTGGCCAAAACCATTCTGGATCAACTAAAACAACATGGGGAGCTGGCAAAACTTGGTCTGGAAGGTATCGAAACGGCCTTTACCAATCTGGTAGAAATGTCCTGCCTGCTACACGACGTAGGTAACCCACCTTTTGGCCATTTTGGGGAAGCCGCGTTCAGCCGCTGGGTTCAGGATCATGGCGAAGCCTGCCATCACAAGGCAATGGCCAGACAATCCGCCGTCAATGGCCAAACCGGTCACTCAGAGCTTTTCTACCAGGTACTGTTACCGGATTTGTCCGTCTTTGAAGGCAACGCCCAGGGGCTGCGCATCATTCACAGCCTGCAGACACTCAACCTGACCTGGTCACAGCTGGCCGCCACCATCAAATACACCCGGGCACCTTATCAGAATCCGACAAGCGGATTTGCTTACCGTCAGAAAAAGCCCGGCTTCTACTACTCAGAACAGCGCCTTATCCAGGACATCTGGAAACATCTTGAGATACAGGAGAACTGTCGCTTTCCACTGGTCTACATCATGGAGGCAGCAGACGATATCTCTTACTGCATTGCCGATCTGGAAGATGCTGTTGATAAGGGCATTCTGTCATTCAGGGGCCTGAGCTTCTGGCTGAAAGAAGTGTGGCAGGAGTTCACCGGCGAAAAGAGCCAATACCTGCCGGATATCATTAAAACCGCAGAAAATGTTGCCAAAGACAACCCACAGAACTTTATTCGCCATTTACGCTCACAGCTGGTCCGGGATCTGGTCAGCTATGCTGCCAACCGATACCTGCAGAAGCATAAGGAAGTTTTTCATGGGACGCTGGATGAACCATTAATTGATGGCGGCTCAGACCAGCATCTGGCACTGAAAACACTGAAAACCGTCGCCATACGACATGTGTTCAGTAGTCAGGAAAAAGAAACACCGGAACTGCGCGGATATGCGGCCCTGATGGGCTTGCTCGATATCTATCGCCCCATTCTGGAACTCCCCGGCACCGCATTCGCAAACCTCGATAATCTGGATGATAGCGAACACTTTATCGAGCATCGACTCAATCACCGACTGTCCCGGAAGTATAAAGCAGCCTATGTTCGGGCTGTGCATCAAATGCGTCAGGAACAGCATTCTCCCGCTGAACAGAACGATCTTGAATGGTATTTCCGGACGAGACTGATTCTGGACTATGTGGGTGGCATGACAGACTACTTCGTACTTACGGAGTATCAGAGCCTATCGGCAATTTAAACCATGAGGAACGCTTTTGCGTTCCTCCTTTCATGGTCTTCAGCCATTGGGCTCCTTCGTTCTCGAAGTATTTTCTGCTGGAATGATAGCCCATGTCATAGATAGACCGTAGCTGATCCGGCTTCACCATAAAAGCGCTGCAGTCCTCGATACCCTCCGGTGCCAATGACACCTCCGGCAAGTTGATATTGGAAAACTGCCGGGCAGAACTGTAAATCTGAAATACCCTGTCCAGTACATCAAAGGTGTTGGCGAAATGCTCACAGGGCCTGGACATAACCGGAGCAAGATACATCCCGATATGATGGCGACACTGGTCGTTAATCAGGTCTGAAGGATAGTTATTGATAATCCCGCCATCCGCATAGACGGTCCCCTGCCATTTAACCGGGGTAAACATGCCCGGATAAGCGGACGATGCCGTTAAAGCATTAATCAGTGGACCACTGTTAAATACCGTCTGCTGCGCTCTGTTCAAATCAGTAGCAACCACATACAGAGGTTTTTTCAATGATTCAAAACTATCTTCCGGGAAATAAGCCTGAAAATTTTTCGCGATCTTCTCTGAGTCAATCAATCCGAGTGCATTGAACGACAGGTTTCTAAAGCTGAACATTCGGGTCGAGACAAAGAAGTCCAGAATCTCTGCCGGTGCATATCCGGCACTGTGCAGAGCACCGACCATCGCACCACCGCTGGCACCGGAAATAATATCCGGCTCGATTCCATGCTCGTTCAGGTACTGCAGTAAGCCAATCTGAGCCATGCATTTTGCCCCACCACCGGACAGGGTCAGGCCCAACCGATAGGGTTTGCTTTTAAAAAGCTCTGTCGTGAACATGCTCATAGATGAAAGCGCCACCTCTGGAAAGTAACGTTGCTTGCAAAAAAACTGAAGCAGCCTCCTGGCCCTCGGAAAGTTTTTGCTCAAGCCGACATTATGTCATGAGCCCCGCTCTGGGCTAAAGTAAATCTCAACCGAATCCCTAGCCGCTGCGCTTATCAGTGTGGAAAGCGGCAATTGTCGCTGATCATGCTGGATTTTTGTGCTGCTAAAATCATCATATATTTCAATTGGTTACCAGGATGGGGCGGAGACCTTTCTCAAGGAGTTTGAAATAAAAGCACTGTTTTGCGTACAAAAACACTGGTTTTGAGGGAATTTCATCGTTTTTTTGTAACCAATCAGCAGCTCAGCGACGAGGGTATTTATCAGCCTCCAGCCGGAAAGTTCGACACCATCGAAGTGCTTGAAAATGGCAATGCCAGCCTGGTAAAACTGGACGGCAGCAGTGCCGAATTTGACCCGGTCGGAAGGCTTGTCGCCAGACGGGATGCCAATAAAAAAGAAGTACTGTACCGCTATGATGATGAAGATCGTCTGACTCAAATTGGCGATACCCATGGCCGGAGCCTCAACTTAACCTATGGGTTAAATGGGCGAGTCGCCACCGTGGGTGATCACTCTGGACGACAATGGGTATATGACTATGATGCCATCGGTAACCTGGTGTCAGTCACTGATCCCGTCGGCGGTGTAAGAAAGTACGATTACAAGGATTACCTGATTTCGACTGATCCGCAGAAATGGCACCAGCTTACCCGGATCACCGATGCCAGCGGTGTAGTTGTCACAGAGGTTACTTATAATGGGCATAAGGTAAGCTCCTATACTGAGGGTGCAAACCGATACTCGTATAACTATGATGGCAGGAGCAGTCGTGTCACCAAAACTGATAGCCTGAAAAGTGCCTGGACTTTTGTGTACGATAGCCATGGTCAAATTGTCACTGATACCAACCCTATGGGGCAATCTGTACTCCGCGAATACAACAGCAATGGCTATCAGCAGAAGCTCACCGACGCTGCTGGTAACCACTGGTCAAGCCAGTTTGATGCATTAGGCAGAAAGCTCAGTGCTGTCAATCCATATGAGCAAACGACGCAGCTTGAGTATAAAGGCGATAAGCCGTGGCCTGTGAAGGTAACCTCCCCCAGCGGCAGGGCCTCTCTTTTTACCTATGATGATTCAGGTAACCTGATAACGATGACAGACTCATCTGGAGCGGTGACGCAAATGAAGTGGTCTGATACCGGCTATCCTACTCAAAGACGCCCTCGGCAACACCGCCACCATGGCATGGAATGCACGGGGATTAATGCTCAGTGCCACCGACCCACTGGGCCGCACCACTCGTATTCAGTACGATGATCTGGGCAGGCCGGTGAAAACCCTGCGCCCCGATGGCCAGTCATCCACCGTCGTTTACGACGAACTGGACCGGGTCGTTGCCGCTACTGACGCACTCAACCAGACGACAAAGTTCAGCTACGATGCCGCAGGCCGCCTGCTTACCGTTACGGATGCCGCCGGGGGTGTTACTGCATTCCAGTATGACCAGTACGGCAGGCAGATCAGCGAAACCCGCCCCGATGGCAGCGCCATCACCCACACCTACCGGGCGGACAACCTGCTAGCCAGCAGCACCGACCCACGGGGTATTGAAACCACCTATCAATACGACGCGGCCAAGCGACTGATCCGGATCGATGCTCAGGGAGAAATCACCCAATACACCTACGATGCCAACGGTCGCATGCTCAGCGCCACCAACCCCGAAAGCCAGCTGAGCTGGAGCTACGACAAGGCCGGGCATACCCTTCAGGAAACCGCCGACGGCAGAACCATTGCCCTGCAATACAATGCCGAGAGCGAACCGGTGGAACAAACCATCGCCGGGGAAACCCTCAGCTATGCCTGGGACAAACGTGGCTTGATAGCGGGCATGACCAGCCCCGATGGTACCCACACCTTTAACTGGGACGCCATTGGTCAGATGAAAGGCATCAATTACCCCAATGGTCGCACCAGCAACTGGGATTACGACGCCGCAGGCCAGCTGACCCGCCAGAACTACACCGATGTGGCCGGTATCGACTACGGCTATGAATACAACAGTAACGGCCTGCTTACTCAGCGAACTGGCGACGGTGCCCAGTGGTCTTACCAGTACGACGCCATCGACCGGCTGGTCAGCGCAACCCACGGTGCAGAAACCTATAACTACCAGTACGATGCATTAGGCAACCGGCAGGAAGCCGGACAACAATACGACGCCTTCAACAAATTACTGGAAGACAGCACCCATACCTATCAGTACGACGCCGCTGGCAACCTGGTGAAGAAAATCAGCAAGGCGGACAACCGCTACGAAACCTTTGGCTACAACCACCGTGGTCGTCTGGTGCGGTTTGAAGCCTTCGCTGCCGGTGCCACTACGCCAGCCACCATCGCTGAATACGCTCACGATGCGTTAGGCCGCCGGGTGCTGAAAACCGTTAACGGCACAGCGACTCGCTTCCAGTGGCAGGGTAACAGTATTGTTGCGGAATACGACAGTAACGATACACTGACCAAACAGTACCGTTATGCCCTGGGTTTTGCACCATTGCAGTACAAAACGACGGAGGGTGTGTATGATGTGCATGCAGACCAGCTGTCCACTCCCAGAGCCATGACCGATCAGGCAGGCAGCACCGCCCGGGCAACCAGCCTCTCACCTTATGGCGTGGCAGATATCACCCGTGGTGAAAGCCTTGGGTTCAATATCCGCTTCCCCGGCCAGTATGCGGATGGTGAGAGTGGGTTGTATTACAACCGGTTCAGGGATTATGCGCCGGGCAGTGGGCGGTATGTGCAGAGTGATCCGATTGGGTTACTGGGTGGTGTGAATTTATTTGTTTATGGATTAGCAAACCCGATTTCACAAGTGGATTTATATGGCTTGTGGTCCTTTGGTGTTGAGGCCTATTTAGGCATTGGAGGTGGCGTTAATGTTGCCTACTCTGGTGGAACTCTGGAAGTTACAGGAAGGCTTGGAGTAGGTATTGGAGGAGGAGCCTCTATTGATCCATATGGCACACCTTCGCCACATTCTGAAGCATGTGGTTCTGGCTATATTGCAAGAACTTCTTTTACTGCTTCTGCTGGAGTTGGATATGGGCCTGTGAGCCGAGGTGTTACTGCGTCAGCTACCAGTGGGAATGCTATTACAACACCAGTTGGAGGGTGGTTCACGCAAAGGTCTGATTGGGGCGGAATTGATGGTAACAATACCATGGGACTTGGTGCACGGCTGGGCGTATCTGCAGGTGTAGAAATTGGGAGTTACTCAAATTGGTAAAATTACCTGTTATTACTGGCAAAGTAAAAATTGTTATTGTTTTATTCTTGCTAGTCGCTGGCTTTCAAGCTTTGGTTAGATACTCGCTTGATAATGATCCAAAGAGAGAAAGTATCCAGCTGTGGGTGCTCAGCAAACAAGAGGTTATGCGCCTGGTTGGTGAAAATGCGGCGGCTAAATTAAAAGAAAAAATTAGTGTACATGCATCTCCTGAAAAATCTGCGTATGAGAAATATACGTTCCACCTTATTGGTTCAAGGGGGGGGCACTAGTTACTGTAATTGTTGACTCCAGTGACAGTTACGAGCTAGAAAAAGTTGTGCCTTTAGAGATGAAATAAAGCACCCTGAGTATCGCTTCCATATTCGGCATGGAAGCCTTTCTTCCTTCACATCAACGCCAGATCCACCAATAGTTTTTCAGCACTTTGTTTTTGCCTCATGAAAGCAATGATGAATGCCGTCCCTGTTGATTCATCAAAACGATAAATCACTTTGTAGTTCTGCATCAGGTTCAGTTGCCAGTAGTCGTGGATGCCAATCAGTGCCAGTTCCGGGCATACCGGGCGTATAGCAACTTCTTTTATCCGCTGTTCTGTGTTGATAAGTAGCTCAGTCAACAGTGCGTTTAACTCTTCTTCCTCAAAAAAAGCACTCATATAGCCTTTTAACAGACTGAGGGTTTGAAAACCGGTTTCAGTGATTGTTACGATGACCGGCTCATTCATTACGTAATCTCTGGATCGCCTCTTCCGTGGATAGGGTTTCGCCCTGGCGTATGTCTCGTTCTGCCCGATTGACCAGCTTAAGCAGGGCAATGGCTTCATCCCGCATTTTGGCTTCCTGTTCGGAGTAGATTCGATAAACCGGCAAGCCATGCTGGGTGATTCTCAGCGGGCCATCATCCACATTGAGTTTGGCGGCATTTTGCTTCAGGTAGCTTAACGTCTGGGTTTCCATGGACTTTTCCTTTAATGGTCTATTAATAGACTGATTATAGACCATATTCGATTTGGTGTTCAGGGTTGTGAAGTTTCATTGGGTCGCTTTTTCATTGGTTGGCAGGCTGCCAGTGCTGAGTATTGAGTCTCAGAACTTCAGTGTTTGCTATGGAGAGTGAATTTGCCGGTGTTACCCGCATGCAGGATGCATTACCATAACTGCTACAAAGTAATGATAATAACGTAAAGATGTCACTATGATACCGGGCTGTTCAGAATCAACAGGCCAGAAAGGATTCACTCTCATCGAGCTACTGGTGTGGTTGTGATTACGGGTGTCTTACTCAGCCTTACCTTAATCAATCGGCTTCAGAACCACCATGAAAATTTACCCGCTGCCCAGGCGCAGCGGCTGATCGTGATGATGACCAGCGCCAGGGATCAAGCGGTGGCGCAAAACCGTGAGCTGGGGTTGTCGATTGACGATGGGAATCTTTATGTGGTGGCAGCTTAATGACAATCGTATGCGCTGGCAGCCTGTTGCAGAACCCTCTTTTCAGCCATACCGCCTACCGGAAAATCTGTTGGTCCGTTTGAGCGTGAGCCATTTCCAGGAGCCAGTTAACACTGGCGAAGCCGTTATCCCTGATCTGGTTTTCTTTCGTGACCGACAGGTGACGCCTTTTCAATTAAGTATCTCAGGCTCTGGTGATGCCAAGCGTATCACTATAGGCAGCGACGGTTTATCTGATGTTGCTATCATGGAGTAAGCACAAAGGGCTCACGCTGATGGAAGTGATGGTGGCTTTGGTTATTTTTTCTGCTACTGCTGCCATGTTGGTGCTGACTGACGGAAATACCGCCAAACAAACCCGGCATGTGCGCACCAGGCTGCTTGCCGCACAAGTTGCTCATTATTATTTGAACTCTGCCTACGCGGAACCGTGGCGTGTGGTGATTGGGCAGCGGGCGGAGCATCGGCAGCAGTTGGGCTATTCGTGGTTTGTGGTACAGCAGGTTACGCCGACTTCTTCACCATTGCTGAGCCACTTACCCGGTATTGGTCATCAGTGTTTCGACGTACTTTTTCGGGGTCGGGGATGGATGGGGGAATCTGGAAGTTTTTGCAGATGGGGTTCTGGCAGCAATTGACCTGAATTCCTTCTACCGGCTCAGGCACCCTTGGTATTTTTACAGCAGAAGATATCTTGGGCAAAACTACGCTCCCTGTACATGCAAAAAACTCCTTTTTTTACAGTGTAGCAAGGGATATTTATAACGTCATTTCACCCGTATTAGGGAAGCGGCTTGAACCGAATCCAGACAAGTCATAATATCGCCAATAATTTCCAGGGGAGGCAAGGAGATGACCGAACAACAGGAAACCCATCCGTTTACGCTGCACGATACCCGTGTTCCCCGTTTTATCTATGGCACGGCCTGGAAAGAACAGGCCACCTCCGAGCTGACACTGAAAGCCCTGAATAACGGTTTCACAGCCATAGACACCGCCAATCAGCGCAAACATTATTTTGAGCAAGGGGTTGGGGAAGCTCTGCAGAACTTTTACCAAACCAGTGGCAAGTGCCGTGAAGACCTCTTCCTGCAAACGAAATTTACCTACGCTGAAGGACAGGACAACCGTCTGCCCTACCATCCTGAAGCCGATACCAAAACTCAGGTTGAGCAGTCCCTTCTCTCATCATTGGAGCACTTGAACACGGATTACCTTGATGCTTATCTGCTGCATGGTCCATCCCGGTCACATGGACTCAGTGACCGGGACTTTGCCGTCTGGGAAGCAATGGAAGGCTTCTATCGGTCCGGCCAAATCAAACTTCTGGGGGTCAGCAATGTAAATCACCAACAGCTGGAGCTCCTGAACCACCATGCGGCGATCAAGCCCATGCTGGTGCAGAACCGCTGCTTTGCCAGAACCGGATGGGACGCCAATATCCGTGCGCTATGCCATCGACATAACATTCTTTACCAGGGGTTTTCGTTACTGACAGCCAACACCCAACTGTTGGCAATGCCTGAATGTCAGACCATTATGAAGAGGACAGGATTAACCGGACCACAGGTCATTTTTCAGGCAGCATTAAAAATGGGGATGATTGTCTTAACAGGCACCAGTGATACAAAACACATGCAACAGGATCTGAATTGTTTGCAGACGCCACTGACGGATGATGAAGTGAATATGATAGAACAACTGATGGCTTAAAATTCAGGCGACATCTCTGAAAATAAAAAAAAAAAGCCAGCATGATGCTGGCCAATAAAAAAACAAATCTGGTCGGGGTAGAGAGATTCGAACTCCCGACATCCTGCTCCCAAAGCAGGCGCGCTACCAGACTGCGCTATACCCCGAAATTCATAACCAGGTTATGAATAAAAACAGTGTTCCGGACATCATGGACAGTGATACTTCCTGAAACACCGCCATACCGGAACGGTTGATACTTTAGCAAACCACCCATCTTTTTACAGTGGTGATTTCCGCAAATTAGCTGCGGAATATACTTCAGGCAACAAAAAAGCCCATACTCAAGAGCATGGGCTTTACCTGATCTGGTCGGGGTAGAGAGATTCGAACTCCCGACATCCTGCTCCCAAAGCAGGCGCGCTACCAGACTGCGCTATACCCCGTTAACTCACCGCTACTGCAACCGACGTTGCGCTGAGCCAGTGGATGCGTATTATCCCTATTTTCCGAACGCCGTCAACTGCCATTGAGGTTTTTATGGTCAATTTAATAACTATGGCTCCCAGTCATATTTATCAATGCTATTGATTGTCAGGCCAGCATCAATATCACCATTCAGAGAGACATCCACAGAATAATTAACCAGACGACCCTGCACACCACCGATCACCAGCAGAGACTGTCCCTGAAAATCATAGCCAGCGCCTAATTCCGCCTGCCAGTCAATCTCACCCCGAACACCTTTCAGGAGGAACTTATCAAAGCCATCGGTGAAGTGATAAGAGAGGGAAAGATCAACACCGGTTACATCCTTAATACCATCCACATCGACGCTACGAACTCCGATAATGGCTGAGGGTATCCAGCCATGCTTTACGGTCCAGCCCAACCCGGCGTAGACATGGTTATCATTCTGGGCTGCAGCCGCAGTATTGGTCTGCAACAATACTGTTGCCATAATAGCCGTTATCAAGCCTTTTATTGTCCGGGACATGTCGCTACCCCCTTTTTTTCAGGCAATATATATTTGCTTATACGCGCTTCCAACTCTACCTGACTGGTAAAAATTAGCAATGCAAGGCAAGAGCTGAAGATTTGTGGCGAAATGCTTTTTCTTTCTCCCGGTAAAAGTTGCCATCCATAGCAAACACTCCATTCCCTGAAGATAAAAAACTCAGTGTGATTCGTTTCTGGCCAGCACCGGGCATTGATCACTGGAATCATTGGCAACGGGCTGATAGTACTGACGCTCAAGCCAGTCTAATGCTTCCTGAAATGCAAGGTCGCCGTAGTCTGAATAGCTAAAACGACGAGTTTCGTGTATTTTCGAACAATCAGGTTTTACCAGATGCGCCTGCCAACCTGCCTGCCCATCTCTGAGCGTATATTTCTCAATTCTCAACATTGCTGATGATAGTTTCCGTTCTTAATTTTGACTGTGCACGATCACTTTTATTGGTGTTGTTAATGCCATCAACAAGGGCAGATTAACACTGAAAAGATGACAGAATCGTGACAGTCAATGACCAATCAACAGGCTGATTATTAGACAAATTATCAATACGCATATTGATACGTATCAATACCTGGCAATTAATTAGTCGTTAAACCCTGTGGCTTCCGGTATCTATTATCTTGTCCGCAATGATTCCTGCCCAGACCTGACACCCTGACTCATTAGGGTGATAACCATCTTCCGCCATCAACGAAGCGTCAGGATTCGTGCCACTGTGGATATACGTCCAATCCTCCTGCTGGCAAAGCTTCTGCAACTGTCTGTCCAGCAAGTAGGCCTTTGCTCCCAACAACCAGCTTAATGGGGCTGGAATCAGGGGAAACCGGTTGATCTTTGGAATTGATGTGATAAATACCCTGGTATTGTCGGAAGCAAAGCGATGGACACACGCCTGCATATGTTTATTGAATTCCGAGCCTGAGGTAAATCTGGTCGTATCATTGACGCCAAAGCTGATGATCAACAGATCCGGTTCTTTAATGGTCGCCTCAAAGGTTAATGAGTCGAACACTCTGGCACCATTTTTTGCCAGTATTTCCCAATCAAACTCCACACCCCGATCCTGAGTCAGGTTCCTGATAACCTGGTGGGTCAGCCCCTGTCTTATCTCTGCCACCCCCACCCCGGCGACAGGGCTTTCACCCACATGAACAATTGAAAAATCCGAGCCTCTGGCCTGCAGCCGTTTACCACTGGCCTCGGGCAGGCGAAGTGCACTTCTTTTTAAATGGACGCCCTGGCAGATTGCGATAGAAAGAAGCAATAGACAACATAAAACGGTGCTTACCAATCCAATAAGTTCAAACATCAAAATAGCCGTTGTGCATTTTTATTGTTGATTCATTTAAACCGATGCCCGGTGATTTTGCAGACTTTAGACCAGGAAAACAATGGCAAATCCATGCTGACCAAGCCTTGTCAGCTTATGGTCACAGAAACAGGTGGCTGGCCCTGCTCAAGGACCAGGTTCACTTTTTCAATGGCTAAAGGTTAAACAACACACTCATACATTCAGGCCAGGGCTGGCAGCCACCTTCAGAGGCGACCAATGCAGGGATACCGAGACTGATCCCCATATAAAGCCCGATACCCACCCCATTGGCAATAATATCGCCAAAACTGAAACGGCGATAACGGGTCATGTGCTGACAGACCTCGATAAACACGCCAAACGCCATCAGCCCTGCCGGTTTCCACCAGCAGACGCTGGCCGCTGGAAATGCCAGATCGATCAGCAGAGAGAGCACCATAAAGGTGAGCACATGTTTCACCTTATCATTGATAAAACGGGTGGGGTCCCATTTGCCAGGTATCAATGACATAAACAGGGCAAAAGCCAGGGCACACAAAGAGAGGATTTGCCAGGTTGAAGGGGGAGTTGCCTGAAGTGAAGTAATCAGTTCATTCATTGGATGGCCCTGAGTTAGAGGTTGTAACAGGTCATCGGCCAATGGGCGTTGGGGTTGATGGCACTTAACATTCCTGTTTAAGGCCTGGTGTTAAGCTTACCCCTCCACTCAATCATAAACATTGGAGTCTTTGTCATTAACGATATTGTATGGTTTGTTCCTTACTGATTGTTGAAATATAACAACCCAACTTGCTACATTAGCAACTCTAAAAACAGACACCGTCGTCAGTTTATAAGCGTTAGCTGCTTCCTGGCTCTATATGGCAGTTATGCGCATTAGCAGAATAAAAAGAACAGGGGTAGACCATGCGCCGTTGGAATGGCTGGGGTGATGAGAGTTACGTTAAGGAAGTCTCCGACCATGGGGATGCATTGATTCGCCGTATTATCGGCGAACCGACCCCCTTGAAAGATGCCACCCTGGAGAGTGTGGTAGCCAGGGTACCAGCGTCCCGTCTGCCTGAACATCCACTGATTGTCACTGCTGCAGAAGATCGGGTTCGCCATGCCCGTGGCCAGAGCTTTCCGGACTGGCTGGCCATGCGCAGTGGTGATTTTGGGGTTTTTCCGGACGGTGTCGCCTATCCGGAAACCAGTGCACAGGTTCGCGAACTTCTTGCCCTTGCGGTCCGGCACGATTTTATTGTGATTCCCTATGGCGGTGGAACATCCGTTGCCGGACACATCACGCCACAGAAAAATACCAGAGCCATTTTGACCATTGATATGGGTCACATGAACCAGTTAATGGATCTGAATGAAGAGAGCCAGATTGCCACCTTTGGTGCAGGGACTCCCGGACCACAGGTTGAAGCACAGCTGCAGGCACGGGGTTATACCCTTGGGCACTATCCCCAATCCTGGGAACTGTCCACCATTGGCGGCTGGATCGCCTCCCGCTCTTCAGGCCAACAGTCACTCCGTTACGGCCGTATTGAACAGATGTTTGCCGGTGGCCGTATGGAAACCCTGCAGGGCACACTGGATATTCCTTCGATTCCCGCCTCTTCCGCAGGGCCGGACATTCGTGAGCTCACCATGGGCACCGAAGGCCGCCTGGGTATCTTTACCGAAGTGAAAGTACGCGTACAACGTGCAGCAGAAGAAGAAAATTTTATGGTCTGCTTTATGCCAAACTGGCAGGCAGGTAAAGCCGTCGCCCGGGAAGTTGCACAGCAGAAGATCCCGCTCTCCATGATGCGGGTCAGCAACGCTAAAGAGGCCCGCGCCCACGCTCATCTTGGTACCTCACTGACACAGTTCAAACTGCTGGATGGCTATCTGCGTTTTCGCGGGCTGGACGACAATCGCTGCATGCTGACCTTTGGCGTGACCGGCTCTGAATACCAAAATAAAGTAGCCCTGAAACAGCTGGGCAAGATTCTGAAAAAACATGGCGGTGTTGGTGGTGCACTGGCCAATATCATGGGCACCATCTGGGCACATGGCCGTTTCAAATTCCCTTATCTGCGGGAAACCACCTGGGCACGGGGCATAGCAGTCGATACACTGGAGACCTCCACCGATTGGGAGAATGTGGACAGCCTGATGCATCAGATGGAAGCGAGCCTGGAAAACGCCTTAAAGGATGAAGGGGAAAATGTCATGGCATTCACTCACCTCTCCCATATCTACGGTCAGGGGTCGAGTATCTATACCACCTATTTCTTCCGCTGCGCTGACAGCTACGAAGCCACTCTGGCACGCTGGAAAAAACTGAAGGCCAAAACCTCTGAAGTGATTGCCCAAGGCTATGCCACCATTTCCCACCAGCATGGCACTGGCCGTGACCACGCGCCTTATATGCCGACAGAAAAAGGTGAGCTGGGGATGCGGATGATTGCCACCCTGGTGCATGACTTTGACCCGGACAAACGACTGAACCCCGGCGTGTTACTCCGGGACAGCGAATAAGTTGAATTAATCAGGTACCCAACCCATGTGGCAGAAATCCTGGCAGACAGGTAACCGGAATCAGTTACTGGAAGCGTTAAAAAACAATACTGACAAAGAATGGGATATCGTTGTGGCCGGTGGCGGCATCACCGGTGCTGGCATTGCCCGTGAAGCGGCACGCCGGGGCCTGAAGGTGCTGCTGGTTGATCGTCAGGATTTCGCCTGGGGAACCTCCAGCCGTTCATCAAAAATGATCCATGGCGGCCTACGCTACATCGCTTCCGGCGATATCAAAACCACCATGCACTCAGTTTCCGAACGGGAACGCCTGATGAAAGAGGCTCCCGGCCTTGTTGATCAAATGGGCTATCTGATGGCCCATTACAAAGGTGGGTTTCCAGGGCCGCTGGTCTTCAATATTCTGCTGCGTATTTATGATTTTTTTGCCGGTAAGCGTTACCGTAAATTTCATAAATCACACGACGTTGAAAACCTGAGCCCACTCATTAATGCGCACAAGCTGCTCGGTGCCACCCAGTTTGCCGATGCCATTACCGACGACTCACGCCTGGTTATCCGGGTTTTGCGCGAAGCTCAGAAAGACGGTGCTACGGTAATAAATTATGTTGGTGTCGATGCGCTGATTAAACACAATGGTCAGGTGACGGGTGCTCAACTGAAGGATACCGAAACCGGTCAGGTAATGCCGGTGAAAGCCAAAGTGGTGATCAATGCCACAGGTGCCTGGGGTGATCAACTTCGGGGTGAGATGACCTCAGAGCAGCATATTCGCCCTGCCCGTGGCAGCCATATTGTCGTACCTGGCTGGCGACTGCCGGTGGCTCAGTCATACACCGCCATGCACCCGGATGATAAACGACCCATATTTATTTACCCCTGGGAAGGCAGAACCGTGGTCGGGACAACCGACCTGGACAACGGCACTATTGGCAACCATGAAGTAGCCATGACCCGTGATGAACTGGAATACCTGATGAAAGCCGCCTGTTCCCAGTTCCCGAAAGCCGGGTTAACCGAACAGGATATTATCTCTTCATGGGCCGGTGTACGCCCACTGGTCAGCTCCGGGACACTGAACCCGTCAAAAGAAAAACGTGACCACAGTATCTGGAACGATAACGGACTGGTGACCATCAGTGGCGGCAAGCTGACCACCTTCCGGCTGATTGCCCTGGATGTATTAAAAGCAGCTGAAGAGTACCTGCCCGGCGTTGATTTCAGTGATACTGGCGCGGAGATGTTTACTCAATACGAGCCTGACAGTTCTCTGTTTAACAAGCTGCCGGACTATTTAAAGAAACGTATCCGGGGCCATTACGGCATGGACGCTGATCGTTTACTGGCACAGATCCAACCCGATGAACAGGACGTTATTCCCGGTGCCCGTGCCCTCTGGGCCGAGTTGCGCTGGTCGGCCGGCAACGAAGCCGTTGTGCACCTGGATGATCTTCTACTCCGCCGTACCCGCCTGGGCTTGCTGCTGGAACAGGGAGGCCTGATTTTTGCCGACAGAATCAAGGCCATCTGCCAGGAAGAACTGGATTGGAGCGAGCAGCAGTGGCAACAGGAAGTCACCCGTTATCAATCCATCTGGAACACTTATTACAGTATTCCGAAACGGCGCAAGAACGCTGATACTCGATAATAAGAAACAAGAAGTGAGTGTGTAGTGAGTGATTCAGACTATGTGCTGGCCATCGACAATGGCACACAGAGCATTCGGGCCCTGGTATTTGACAGTGTCGGCAATGAGATCGCCAAAAGCAAAGTTGCGCTGGAGGCCTATTTTTCACAACACCCCGGCTGGGCAGAACAGCACCCTGACTACTATTGGCAACAGCTTGGAAAAGCCTGTAAAGCGTTATGGGACGAGGGCATTGTATCGCCCGGGCAGATCAAAGGTATGGCACTGACCACACAGCGCTACACCATGATTAACCTGGATGAAGATATAAAGCCTTTGAGACCCGCCATTGTCTGGATGGATCAGCGTAAAGCCGAACCGGAAAAGCCCGTTGGCGGCCTCTGGGGACTGTTAATCAAGACCATCGGCCTGACCAGCCTGATCGAAGATCTGCGCGCCAAAGCCCGTGATAACTGGATCATACAACATCAGCCCGATATCTGGCAGAAGACCCGTTACTATGTAAATTTATCCGGCTACCTGACCTATCAGCTGACTGGCGAAATGAAAGACGCCTGTGGTTCAGTGGCCGGTTATCTGCCCTATGACTATCGCCGTCAGAAATGGGCTGGCAAGCACGATCTGAAATGGCAACTGCTGGCCGCCAGACGACACATGTTGCCGGAACTGGTACAACCCGGCGAGCGGTTAGGTCATATTACGGCTGAAGCTGCGGAGCATACCGGTCTGCCTGCGGGGTTACCAATGATCGCAGCCTCATCCGACAAGGCCTGCGAAGTGCTGGGCGCAGGCGGTGTTGACCCTCATATTGGCTGTTTGAGTTTTGGCACTACAGCCACCATCAGTACGACAACGTCCCGATATTTTGAAACAGTTCCCTTTATTCCACCCTACACAGCGGCGATGCCTAAGCGTTACAACACTGAGGTGATGATTTATCGGGGCTTTTGGATGGTCAGCTGGTTTAAAAATGAGCTGGCCCAGGCCGAGCAGCGTAAAGCAAAAGAGTTGGGTGTAGAGCCCGAGCAGCTTTTCGATGCCCTGTTAACCCAGGTACCACCGGGCTCAATGGGCTTGATGATGCAACCTTACTGGTCCCCGGGCGTACGTCAACCCGGCCCTGAAGGCAAAGGCGCTTTTATTGGCTTTGGCGATGTTCATAAACGGGCGCATATTTACCGTGCGATTCTGGAAGGACTGGCTTACGAACTGCGATCTGGTAAAGAGCAGATTGAAAAACGCAGTGGCACACCGATCACCCGGCTACGGGTCTCCGGTGGTGGATCCCAGAGTGATGCCGCCATGCAACTGACGGCCAATATTTTTGGCATGGAGGCAGAACGGCCACACACCTACGAAGCTTCCGGCCTTGGGGCAGCCATTAACTGCTGTGTCGGCCTTGGCATTCATAAAGACTATAACGAAGCCATTGATAAAATGACCCGGGTAGGCGATGTGTTTGAGCCGGACCTGCCAACCATGCAGCTGTATGACCGTTTGTACAATGAGGTTTATAAAAAGATCTATAAACGCCTGCAGCCGCTGTATAAATCCATTCGGGATATTACTGGTTATCCGAAACATTAAGTTCCTTTTGACTTTTTTGACTTGTTAGGGGTATTGAAATCAGTATCAATAGTGCTACTATCAATTAATGGCAAGTATATCTGATATTCTCGAACTGATGAGCAAAAACCCCAAGGGCATCAGATTCAAGGATTTATGTAAAGTCTGCGATGCATACTTTGGGGCTCCCCGACAAACAGGTTCAAGCCATCGGGTTTACAGAACTCCCTGGCAAGGGGATCCAAGGGTGAATATTCAGGACAGCAAGGGCAAGGCAAAACCTTATCAGGTAAGACAAGTGTTGCAGGCAATAGAACGTATGGAGCAAGAAAGCAATGAATAAATCCACCGACAAATACACCTATCGGGTCACCTGGTCTGAAGAAGATCAGGAATATGTGGGCTTGTGTTCTGAGTTTCCCGGCCTGAGCTGGCTGGAACAAGACCAGATAGCAGCGCTGAACGGTATTCGGAAACTGGTATCAGACACCGTGGCGGATATGCAAGCGGCTAACGAGACAATCCCGGAGCCTTTTTCCATCAGGGACTACAGCGGCAAAGTGTTGCTAAGAGTACCACCGGAAACTCATCGACATCTGGTTATTCAGGCGGCAGAATCCGGTGTAAGTTTGAACCGTTATATTGCCAGCAAGTTGCACTGAGCAGCTGAAGGCAAATGGTTTTGTCCTCACTATCATCTACATTAATGACTATTTTTCCCTGCCGATATCCCCTTTAGAGGGGAGCTGGTGTCAGGACTTTCTTTTTGAACACATTCAAGATTCATAATGACACAGTTTTTTCTGACAGCCTTGTGTACCAGGTACTGACCGAGTATCAATCCGCTGAACCGGTGTTGGTCGAGCAGGCGAATATGGCAACAGCGGGCAACTCAACGCCGAACACCGGAAAAGAACATGACCTCGGCCAACAATCTGAAGGATAATATATGTCCAGCGCTGGAGCCCCGATTTAATCAACAGATATCTGCATTTTCATAGTAAAAAAAGGCGTATGTGATTCAAACAATTCTCACCACTGCTATAGCACTGGCTATTATTTCTTCTCGAGTAGCGTACGTACAGCGTCAGTATTACACGTCAAAAGCAGTTAAACGTTAAAGGTCCACCTGTTTCGCTCCTCCGGGTATTTACTCTGCAAGACAGTGGATCGATATCGCCGTAAACAACTTTGTTATGAGGTATTGGTTTTGATACGGCCACCAGGCGTACCCTCGGCAGGCACTACCATTGACCCGCAACCGGTGACAACCCCGACCACACAACCAGAGGGCCAATGGAGAGGGTTTGGGGTGGCCCAATCCGCAGTCAGTGCATTTGTTCAGTCGCTAAACCCCCACTATGACCCAACCAATTCCCGGCCGCCAGTACCGGATGTTGCTGACTCTGCTGCTGGCATTGATTTCCCGGGCCGTGATGGCCAGACCAGTGATTACCTGCAGTTCATCACACTGGCAGGACGGGCGATAGCAGCCTGTGCCAACCTGCCTCCGACAATCAATAATGCGCTGGGCTATCTTGTCAACCTTGCGGTCGCGGGGCAGTTTGCCAGCGATCAGTTTAACTCGGTCACTGCCCACGCCGGTTTGGTACCCGAACCTGGCACGCACAGGGAAAATACACCGGACGCCCCCCCGGAAAACACTAAAAACAACACCAGAAAAACCTCAAAGAACCCACGACAACAGCCCGGTAAACCCGTTACCACAACACACCGGGCTGGCCAGTTACCAAAAACGTCCCTGGCACTGGGAGCTCTGGCCAGCCTTTCCTCGGTCGGCGGATCAGCACCAGCAGCCACCTCTGACACCGCCCCCTGGGTTAAGGTGGCGGATGCCGAGACTCTGAGCAGGGTCTGCCATGATGTGGAATCATGCGGCAATAAATATCAACTGACTAAAGATATTGATGGTAGCCAGTTAACCCAACCCATTGGTAATAAAACCCATCCGTTTACCGGCAAGTTGGACGGCAATGGCCATACCATTGGCAACCTTTTCCGGTGCCTGGTAGAACACCTCTCCGCTGAGGGCAGTATCGAGAACCTGAGTCTTATTGATGCCAATATAAATTCAACAGCTCCGGCCGGGGTAGCGGCTTGTGAAATGTCAGGCGACGCCAGGATCAGCAATATTCACGTTGAACGTGCTTGCGTTGCTACCAGGGGTGAAAATGCAACCGCAGCTGTTGCTGTGGGCAAAATTAACAAAGGAACAGTTACCAACACAACAGCAGCAAACTGCAGGGTGGAAACCTCCGGTAATAAAACAGATGCCGGTATTGGGGCGGGATATCAGTTAACAGGAACTGTTACCAACACGACAGCGTTGAACTGCACGGTGACAACCTCTGGTGAGGATGCAAATGCCGGTATTGGGGCGGGAAGGTCCCATGCAACTGTTACCGACACGACGGCGGTGGACTGCACGGTGTCAGCTTCCGGAGAGTATTCAAATGCTGGTATTGGGGCGGGAAGATCGTACCTTGCAACTGTTACCAACACGACAGCGTTGAACTGCCGGGTGAGAGCCTCAGGCAAAAAGGCGAATGCTGGTATTGGGGCGGGACATCAGAGAAAAGGAAATGTTATCGAAACGGCAGCGGTGAATTGCACGGTGAAAACCTCAGGTTCAAGTAAAGAGGCGAATGCCGGTATTAAAGAGACGAATGCCGGTATTGGGGCGGGATATCTGGCAGGCGGAAATGATATAGAGGGAAATGTTATAAAAACGACAGCGGTGAACTGCTGGGTGATAGGTGAAAAGGCGAATGCCGGTATTGGGGTGGGAGCAAGGAAGAATAAAGCAAATGTTATCGACACGACAGCGGTGAACTGCACGGTGATAACCTCAGGCAAAGAGGCAAATGCTGGTATTGGCGCAGGATCCATTCAGGGAAAAGGAAGTACTGCCAACACTACGGTGATTAACAGCTTCGTTAACAGTACTGATAATGCTCCCTCCCCGGAGATCAATGGAGGAGATAACCCAGTTATTTGTAATGTCAGTATTAATGGTATAAAGCAAACATACAACCGCCAAGCGTGTATTCATTGGCTAAATAATACTCTATTCTGTGAAGATCTTGACCGCCGATTGGTAACGCGGGATTGCCAAGCTGTTAATACTGGTATTGATACATCAAATGGTACTAATGCCCTTCCATCATCTCCTGTCACAGAGACGCTGGCCACGGTGCCAGGCACCACCATGAACGTTTCCAGCCCGGGTTCTATCACACTTACAACGCCCCCAACAACTGGGGCCACGACACCAGGCATGACCTTTTCCTCCCCGGATTCTGCCACTTTTGCCAAATCAACACCGTTAGTGCAATCACTAAATCTAAATACTGTCGTTTTAGCCTGTATCACCCTGGGCGCGTTGTTTGTTGTGCTGATCGGTGTGTACACCTACCGCTATTGCAACCAAAGATCATCGGCCAGGGCTGGCCGTAACCACCCCATGCCGTGGCAACCCGACGACAGATCCATGACTGGTAGACCACTGCCTGCTCCTCCTCAGAACCATTGCGATCTGCTGTTAGTCAGACCGGAGAACACGGCAACAGGATGCAGCAGCGCCATGGCGAACGCTGGAAAAGAATCAGACCAACAACGCCCTGACCGTCCGGATGTACTGAACGAGGATGAATCCATCTATAGCCTTTACGAACCGATGGGGGTCAGGCAGGCGGGTATGGCAAAAGGGGGCAGCAACTTCATGGTAAACACTGGAAAACAACCTGACCCTGGCCAACAACGCCCTGACCGTCCGGATGAACTGAACGAGGATGAATCCATCGATAGCCTTTACGAACCGATGGGGGTCAAGCAAGCGAGTATGGCAAAAGGGGGCAGCAACTTCATGGTAAACACTGGAAAACAACCTGCCCCTGGCCAACAACGCCCTCCCCCCCCGGTGTACGAGAATGTATCGACCAGGCATAAATCCGCCTCCAGGAGGCTGACCGAGAATAGACTGCCCTACACGGCAACTGCTCCTGCGTTGCTCTAGCTCCTGCATCCATGCAGTCGTGCGGCGACAGCAAATTGATCTAAAAATCCTCTTTTGTTCGGCAAATAGCCCCGCTATTCACCTCACAAAACCAAATTTTTATCCTCAATTTTCTGCCTATCATTTACATTAATGACTATTTTTCCCTGCCGATATCCCCTTTGGTGATGCCCTTTTTCAGTCAGATATGCACTCTGGAATGAATCAGGATCACTTCGTTGTTTCAGAAAGGTCATCACTGTTGCTCCCCGTGCTGGCATCATGGATAACAAACCGGTTCCTCCCATGATTTCATAACAACCAACCGGGCTCAATTGATCAGGATATCCAAAAATAATGAATCAGGAAGCCTACGAGACAGATATTGCGATTGTTGGGGCAGGAGTGGGCGGCGCTTATTCAGCATGGCGCTTAAGGGATAAAATTTCGGCTCCTGAACACCAGAAAATTGACCTGTTTGAAATGAGTGACCGGATTGGCGGCCGTCTTTACTCCCTCAAGATGCCCGGAATGCCCAACGTACCGGCAGAACTGGGGGGCATGCGCTACTTTTCCAGTCATGCAGTGACCCGGGAACTGGTCAACGCTTTGGGCTTACCCACTCTTGACTTTCCGGGCAGTGGCACACAGGGCAATATTTCTTTTGTGCGCAACCACCATCTCCGTGACCTGGACTTTCGTGATCCGGATAAAGTCCCCTACCGGCTGAGTTTCAATGAGCGGGGTAAAACACCTGGCGAACTGATCCAATATGTGATCGATACACTGGTTCCTCAAAGCGTCCGTGCATCCCCTGATGAGTGGAGAGCTTTCCGACAATCCCATACCCTGGAAGGAAAAAGGCTCTATGAGTACGGATGGTGGAGTCTGATGGACTGGGTACTGTCCAGAGAAGCGATTGAACTGATCAATGATGCCGGGGGTTACGACGCTCCTTTTCGCAATTGGAATGCCGCCGTGGCGATGGATGTCTTCAGAAATAATGCACCGGGCTGGGATGTTCCCTCAAGGATGATTGCAACCGGCTTTCAATCATTACCCGAAGCCCTGGTGCAAGGATTTATTAATCAAGGAGGCCGGTACCACTCCCGTCACAGGCTATGCGCCATAACCCCATTTAAACAGCAGGGACAGACCCGGGTTAAACTCGTGTTCGAGAATGCCCGGGGTACCAGAATGGTGGTTAATGCCCGGCACGCCATTTTAGGGTTACCAAAACGCTCACTGGAGCTACTGGATCAGGATTCAGTTCATTTACGCACCCCCGAAATACGGTCGGACATTGACTCAGTCATTTCAAAACCGGCCATTAAACTTTATCTTGGCTACCCTTACCCTTGGTGGAAGGTGCTCGGGATCAGAGGGGGTAAGTCGGTGACTGACCTTCAGATCAAACAGTCCTATTATTTTGGTACAGAAGAGGATCGACCTGCCGGTAAAGCTGGCAACACCAACGCCCTGTTGCTGGCAGCCTATACTGATGGCCGGGTGCTGGATTACTGGCATCCTCTGGCCAGAGGGAATGAGTTTGCCGGAGCAGAGAACCCCTTTGTTCCGGTGGGACAGAGCCCTCTTCCCAACGAGAGCCGGGCCACCAATAACCAGGTTGTGCAAGCCCAAAAGGAACTCAAGGCGCTTCATGACTTGAAATACATTCCGAAACCTTATACTGCGGCCTACATGGATTGGTCTCAAGACCCCTATGGGGGAGGATACAGTTTGTGGAAGCCCGGACAAAAGAGCCTGACTACTCAAAAGCGTATGCGCCACCTGCCCGGTTTACCCATTCACATTTGCGGTGACTCTTATTCCGATCTGCAAGGCTGGGTGGAGGGCGCATTGACCAGCACCGAACTGATGCTGGAAGAACATTTTCAACTGGAACGTCCGCGCTGGATTGAAAAAGACTATTTATCCCGTTTTGCCGTGTAGCACGCTGAATTGGTCAGTTCCAGAGCACCTGAAGAGGAACCTGTTCCAGTCACTCTAGATGACGATTCAGAAAACTCCAGATTTTTTCATGATATGAAAGCCAAAGGTGTACCCGATCATGAAGGGCGATACTCAGGACAGAAAACCGAGACTGGCAGGAAGATTTGCATCCGCAAAGGATCATACGTACTTTTTATCTTCCATCCTCAAAAGTGAACCCCATGGATCAATTTTCTACAAAGTCTTTAACCTGCCTGCATAATATAAAGGCCAGGCTATGTTCTGCCCGGGCTGCTCAGTCCCTCCTGCTGAGCCAATTAATTTGACCGTTCGAGCAGGTTTGTAACGTTCTATATAAGTCTTCAGGCTCTTTGCCCGTGTGCGCTTGCCAGATTTCACTTCCACCGGGATGATCTCGCCATTATTGGTTTTGAAAAGAAACTCAATCTCAGCTTGCCTGAAGTCCCAGGAATAGGTCGGATAACAGCCGGCGGCTATTAACTCATTCTGAACAAAATTCTCAGCCAGATAACCTTTATACTCATAACTTTGCTGAAGATGCTCCTGATAACTGATATCCAGCATATGTCCTAATACCCCAATATCGAACAGAAACAGTTTAAATAAATTGTCTTTCCGATAGGCAGATAAGGGCGATTGCGGTTTGCAGTCAATAGGGTAACAGCGCGACACCAATTTGGTTTTCTCCAACCATTCAATAGGGCCGCTTAAATCCAGATAACTGCGTTTACGTTCGATCACACCGCTAAACCGATAACGTTTAACCGATGCATCCATGTTTTTGGATAGTTGCAACGGCACATTACGAAAGACCCTTTCTATATGCTGTGCATTGACCTTGCCGCCATATTTACCAAAGTCACGAAGATAGCCGGATAATAGACTCCGGTGGATGTTTTGTATCCGGCTGCATCGCTCATTAATGCCACTGAACTTTCCCCCGTCAGCAAACCAGGTTTCTACTGCTTCAGGCATGCCGCCGACAAAATAATAATCCAGCAGCAAATCCCACAGTTTATTGTGAGAGGCCTGAATCTGGAGTCCTCGCCTGAAGGCTTCCAGAATTTTCTCGTTTCCCGATGCCATGACAAACTCTTCAAAAGACATAGGGAACAGCTCCAGAGCTTCTACCTTACCAACCGGAAACGAGTTCAGCAGACCAACATTTGAGCCAGACGCGCAGAGGTAAAGATCCGGGCGTTGCTCAGCAAAGAACTTCAACGAACTTAACGCTGCAGGACACTCGCCAATTTCATCAAAAAACAGAAGGTCATGTTTGGCGTTAATATCAACACCCAGTTCCAGCTCAATATTCAGAAGTATGTCTTGCGGATTCAGATTGGCTCCAAACAGCCCTGCCAGGCTGGGGTTAGCCAGAAAGTCCAGCTTAAGAACCCGACGGAAGTGGTCTTTGCCAAAACACTCCTCGATCAGATAAGACTTACCCACCTGGCGGGCACCATCCAGAAGCAGAGGTTTGCGCTTTGGCTGATTCTTCCAGTTCAATAGCTGGGTAATAAGTAATCTGTCCATGGGTATCGAGAGTCATCCAAAGCGGTTACTTTGTGTTTATTATAGAAGAATAATCGACTTTTCATACTTTTTCATACATTAAAATACAATATCATGTATTTTTTAATAGATAAAAAGCTAATTCTTACTGAAAATTCAGATGTAATTTGCAGTAATCAAGAATCAGGATGGCGAACTCTTAGTTGATTGTTTAGCCCAGACAGTCGTCGCAAGATCGGATCAAGACTTGGCAGATAGCTCGCCAATTTAGTAATTGTCCTGAAATAATTTCTACATTTCGCCTATAGCAAAGAGTCATAAATATATTCTTTGATGATCTTTTCTATGCGAGTGGTCATGGGTAATTATTCAGAAGTAGTTGAAACTCAGATGGTAGATTTTTTCTGCTCACTCAATGAGAGAGATCGCCGAAGGTACGCTGCTATTGAAGCAGTAAAGTTAGGTCATGAGGGTATCGAGTACATATCTCGATTACTGGGCTGTCATCGGGAAACTGTTGCTCACGGAATAACTGAACTTAATTCCAAAAAGCAGCTCACTACGAATCGGATTCGTAAAAAAGGGGGGGGAAGAAGAAGACTAACGGTGGTATGTCCCTGTTTGGTTGAGAACGTGCTCCGTATTCTACACGATCACACCGCAGGTGATCCTATGCGGCAGGAAGTCCGATGGACAAATCTATCCCGCCGAAATATTTCCCGACAACTTGAGAAGACAGACACTCTGGCAAGTAAGAATATCGTCTCCAAGGTGCTTTATGAACAAGGTTTCCGTCGTCGTAAGCCTCAGAAAAAGAGAACGATGGGGCAGAATAAAGATCGCGACGCACAATTCAGAAATCTTAAAAGATTGAAGCAGGAATATTTGGATGCAGGCAAGCCAGTACTTAGCATGGATACCAAGAAGAAGGAGACATTGGGTAATTTCTATCGCGAAGGGGTGACGGATGCTATTGAGCCAACGATTGTCAATGATCACGATTTCCCCAGTCAGGGCAATGGCAAAGTTATACCACATGGGATATACGACTTGGGCAAAAACAAGTCAGTGGTTCATTTAAATACCAGTAAATACACGTCTGAATTTTCTTGTGAGTGCATTGCTCTCTGGTGGCTTGAGCATGGACAGAAAGACTATCCAAATGAAGATGAGATATTAATTATGTGCGATGGTGGCGGTAGTAAAGATAGGCTAGAAGCCAGTAACATCAAGGGGTTTCGGACTTTAAAGGAAGGTGGCGAAAAGGCTTCTGGTCGGCGTGAGAGGATTCGAACCTCCGACCCTTTCGTCCCGAACGAAACGAGCATTCCAGTAAAATCAATTGGTTAAGTGGTTATTTTTGTTCTCACCAGGTTCTGTAATCCATTGATTTCTTTATTCTGCGAAATGATTTTGTTCTCACTGTTTTTTGCACGACATACAGCTTATATTCAAATTATATTCAAAACATGCACCCTACCGGCAAAGCCACCAGTTTATCCGAAAAGGGCAGCACCTTATCACCATTGTAAACAATTACCCCCCGCTGAATACTGCCCGTTGCAATTAGCATTTCCAGAGTCGCGAACATCTCTTTTTTGATCGTCATGCCTGCCTTGACCTCAATGCCTGTGGCCTGGCCATTATGCCCTGACAAAATAAAGTCCACTTCCCGCTGACTCTTGTCACGATAGTGGAAAAGCTGGTAGTCCTGATCACTGATGGCGATAGACTTCAGCAGTTCGGAGCAGACCCAAGTTTCCATCAACGATCCCATAAGATTTCTGTCAGCTTTAATAGCCGCTTCATTTATACCTCTCAGGGAACACAGCAGCCCAGTGTCCACAAAATGAACCTTTGCCTGCTTAATTGCCCGTTTGAGCTCATTCCGATGCCACCCGGGAATTCGCTTGACCAGGTAAAGGTTTTCAAGAGCTGCAACGTATTTTTGAACAGACTTGCTATCCATCTTTATCGCTTTACCAAGACTTGCATAGTTCAATGCCTCAGAAGAGATAGAAGACAGTGATTTAAGTAGCTGCGCCATTTCATCCAGCTTTTGCAACTGAAAAACTTCTCTGATATCCCGCCGGATAATTGCATCGGCATACGATCTGAACCAGCGTGTCCTGCGATTGGCAGAACGCTGTATTGCTTCCGGATAACCACCACACGCTATGGCCGAAATCACCTGATCAAGCTCCAGCAGCGCCCCGTGCTGCGGAGTAAAATCCACAGACAGTAGCTGCCGGATAATATCATGCTCTCCCTGCGCGCCAGCAGGCCTCTGCATCAACTCACTCTGACTGAAGGGGTACAGAGTAATAAATTCTGCCCGACCAGCCAGTGAGTCAGCCAACGTCGGCAGCGTCATCAGATCGGCGGAGCCGGTCAGGATAAAAGCCCCGGGTTGACGATCTTCGTCGACCAGCAGTTTGATCGTACGAATCAATTCCGGAGCCCGCTGTATTTCATCAATAATGACCGGGCGCGGCTGATTACGCAGCAAACCAATAGGGTCATTGCGGGCAACCGTCAGGATATTTTCATCATCCAGGGTCAGATAACTTCCGGAGCCCTCAGGCTTGAGCGTCTCCAGCAGATGCCGCGCAAGGGTCGTTTTGCCAGATTGCCGGGGGCCGGTGATAATAGCTACCGGCGTATCCTTCAGGCATTCCCGCAAATTAGGCTCAATGGCTCTTGGTATGTAGTCCATAGCAATCCAGTCATGACTAATATGGATTTTAGTTTAGACTAATATGGATCATAAAATCGACCATTATGGATTTATAGTCGGACTAAAATGGATTTTACTGACGACTTATCTGGAATTATCAAGCTTTGCAAGGCTCGATTAACTCGATTAAAACGCTGATCGAAGTGAACTTCTGACTGGAAATCCAGCAATACAGAGAAGCATAAAATAAAACTATAAGTTCTTTATTAAAACAAAAATGAAAATATAGTTTCAAAATAGTATTAATTCCAGTAGCTGCTGTTCCTGACGATTAATGCCAATTTCATTCGCGTATTGTTGCCAGTTGTCGGTCACACTACGCAGCTCTGTCAATATCTCTTTGGACTGTGTCGCTGACAATTGAAAATAAGGGGCTACTTCCAGCGCCAGATCCAGACTCAACTCATTGGAATAGTCATCAATATTGAGATGCAGACCCGTTGCACCCTGAATCACATTAATATCGTAAGCCGGTGACAACAACCAGCCTGAACTCGCATTGTCCGCCAGTATAAACCCATGATTACGAAGGTGGTCATCACTGTTGGAAACCAGAATATTAAACGCCAGCCGCCGCCAGAGCTGAGCAAGATCAGCCTGTGTGTTTGCCCCTTGCTCAATAAGAAACTGTGCCAGCTCCAGATAGCTTGCTCCATCATCACCATCATAGTAACCCAGCTGAGTCATCGCTGATGAAAAGTGACGCCGCACCTGCCCATAACGATCAAAGCGCTGGGTAAGAAAAGTATGGTGTGAGCTATTAAAACGCTCGATTTTACAGGGTGCCATGTTAATACCGGCATCTGTTGCCATGCGATAAACCAGATACTCCCAGGCACCCACATCATAACCATCATAATGGCTTGGAAATTTCGCCAGCCAAAGCTCATCGCCATCGCTTACACAGGCTTTGGGGCGTGCGCCACCTAACGACGACCCAGAAGAAATCAGCATAAACAGCCACTTAAGATAATCCGGGTTATCCAAATCCTGGTTCAGCTCAATCTGACTAACCGCATACTCAAGTTCCCGCAGACTTGAAAATGGTGGGGCAGCCAACCGTTCATTACTATCAAGAAAAGGACCACTGTCGGACAATTTAAACCGCAGCGCCCCCATACGACAGATATCATGCACACCCAGCAGGTAATCCGATTCATTGAGCCGCTGAACACGCCGCCCTTCCTGCCTGGCCAGAACCGCTTCACGCCTTTGCATCAGTAAACGCCCCCAGCGGTCCGGACACGAATCCAGAAAGACCCGAAAATTTCGCACATCATTATTGAACTGATCACCGGAGAACAGCTTCAGTTGGGGATCTATCTGTACCGCAAACGGTGAACTTAACCAGCTTTCGGCATAAGCAAACCGGTAAACTTCTGCACCCCGAACCAGATCAACCTCTAATATGCCTACCAGTTCGGGCTGTTCCATCGAATGCCAATGGGCGTAAACCCAAACAGACTTGCTCATAACTGGCACCTTCCCTTTAAAAGGAATCTGAATTACGTTCGTTATTTTTGCGCCGGGATGTTAGCAGCTCAATATCCTGTAACTTACGGCCAAACTCATCATCCAATGCCACTTTTGCTAAATCTTCAGCCAACCCTAATGCTGATAGCACTACCAGATAGTGGCCAATGGAAACACCGGGTTCACCTCGGGTGATATTACGAAGGGTCGGCATAGACAGACCTGTACGCTCAGACAATCGGGTTTGGGTGATCTTCCGGCGTTTCATCGCCAGGGCAATATTCTCGCCCAGTGTTTTCAACAGCCGCAGATCCTTGGGAAAAACAACAGCAGAGCGAGAAGACATGAAACTAAACCTTCATATAAGCCAATTAAATGGAATTATAGTTTCAATTTTATAGAAATCCATTAAACAAGAAAGAATCCTTTTAATAACCGCCCCGGTTTTCACTGCTCAATACCAACTCCACAACCGGCACCTCCCATTGCGAGCATTTATGCATGCCCCGGAAAGCTTCCTCAGAATCCTCCAGACGCCTTCGAACCATGGCAATCACACTCCCCTGTAAAGAGGAACCATTGCCCTGATCAAGCTGATGCACAAGGGATGAATTATTCCGGATCATGGTTTTGGACAGCGCTGCCACGGCCTGACCATCGGCCAACAACAGGATGGCGTCCTTATCCCTTTTCAGGGTTACTGTAAAACCCGCATTCAACCCGGCAAGTACCCCATGAATGGGGTGTGCTTCCGGCATTGAGCCAGCGTAACTCAAATAGAGGTCAGCCAACCCCATCAGATAGAATTGCTGCTGTGGGTAATCACCAGAGGGTTCCACTGCACGAGTCAGACACCCATCACCCAGTTCGCTTTTCAAAAGAGCTACAATGGATTGTTCACATCCTGGCGCTGGCAGATCACCAACTGCTACATTGACCGGGTCATGCCCACGTAAAAAAGCCGACGTTCTTCTTCTATGATATCAACAGGGATAATGGCTGTTCCTGACTCTCTGGAATGATAAGACAACCATCCACCATCCAGCATAACCACCACCGGGAATTCCATGCCCTTGGCACCATGCACCGTACCCAGATGGACACCATTTCCCAGTCTCTGTTCCCGCCGTGTTTCCCGAAGGTAGTCCACCATATGAGCCACCAGCGCACTGACCGGTAATTCTGCCCCGCCGGTTTCCTCCTCCCAGCTATCCAGCAGTGCCATGACTTTCTGCTGCCAGGGTGCCGGAGGCAGTGACAGTTCTTCCAGCCAGCGTCGTATACCATGGCAATCCGCCACACTGTCACGGTGCTCATTCAGGCAGCGAAGCGTTTCGTCAAATTCACGAATCCGGAAAAGTGGTAGATTCTGACCACTCTCCAGCGGCAGGCTGACAGGAAACCCCGCCTGTTCCAGGGCACTACGAATATGGGTCAGCTCTTTTTTGGCAATACCGTGACGGGCCAGTATTGCACATTGACTCCACTCCAGGTCAGGCATCCGTTCTTTCAGACGCTGCAACTCCTGAACCACCGCCAGGGTCTGCTGGCGAATACCGGCACAGGCGAGTATCTGCACCCGCCCCCTGGCTACAGGGTCCAGGCTGTCGAGACTGCCGCCCTCCGGCAAGTGTTGCCGTGCATCATTAATACGGATCTCCTGATGGGTTTTCATACGATTTTTATTATGGCCAATTACGCCATTGGCAGCGCTGATAATATGACCGGAAGATCGATAGTTCTGCACCAGGTAATGTCGTTGCGCCTGATAATCCTGTTCAAACTGTCGTATGTATTCGACGCTGGCCTGACGAAAACCATAAATACTCTGATCATCATCACCCACGGCCATTATGCTCAATTTCTGCTCACCCTGTTCCAGGGTGAGCCCGGCAATGGCCGAGATCATCTCATACTGCTGAACATCAATATCCTGATATTCATCCGCCAGAATATGTTCAAAACCTGCCAGCAGGCGCTCCCGGGCCTGATCCCCCATAATGCCCGGCATCAGGGTTTCACCTTTCAGCAATGCTGTTGCCCCAGGAATCAGCTCATCAAAATTAAAGACATTATTCTGCGGTTTGCCGGCAGACGGACTGCGATTTCCGCCAACATCCGGGACCTGAAAGCTGGTTCCGGTCAGACGCATAGCCAGGCCATTAAAGGTCTGCACCGTCACTTCCCGGGCTTCTCGAGCCAGTAATTGATAAAGCCGCCTTCGCAACGTCACTGCGGCACTGTGGTTATAACAAAGCACCAAGATACTGTAGGGCCGAACCCGCTGAACCCTCATCAGATAAGCACAACGATGCACGACAACCCTTGTCTTTCCGGAACCAGGCCCCGCCAGCACCAGCATATTCTGCCCCACCGGAGCCTGAACAATCGCCTGTTGCTGCGGATTCCCCAGTGATTCAACAATGTCTTTCAGAGACTGCTCGCTGGTGGCCAGCTCCAGCAACTTTTTGCGGTCCTTAAAGTAGCGGTTCAGAAAGCTGGCATTATCCTGCTGAAAATAGTCCTGAACCAGACGCAGCGCCGAAGCCATTTTCTCCAACCCCAGCTTCACATACTCATTCATCACATGAACCTGGGAAATTCGGGCCTTGTAATGGCGGAACAGTGGATCGTAATCCCCTTTGTTATAGCGTCGGCTACGGGCTTCATTGTTCATCTTCAGCGTCATGGCCTGGCGGAAAACAGCCAGCCCCTGCTGAAGAATAATGGCACCCTGCTCATGCAGAAATAGCAAACCCCGCTCCAACGCCGCCAGCTCTTTGCCTTCACGAATATCCAGCGTCATATCCTGTTTGACACTGTCCATCAGCGATTCCAGGGAAAACTCAACCAGCACCTCACTCCGGGAAGACTGTTCAGAGTCTTTAATCGCCCGGATCAGTGCTGTCAGGATATGCTGGGACAAGGCGTGTCGTTTTTCCATGGTTGCCAGAATGTTGGCCCAGCTACGGCAGAGCCTGAGACTGTAATGGTCTTTATAGATATACCTGAATTCTACGCTGCCTATTGACGACGCCAGCCCTTTGCCATCTTCGGCCAGGCTTTTCAGCAGATTTCTCAACAGGTCAGGATTGGCATAATCCAGCCCCTGGTCCACCAGCACCTGATTCAATTAGCGCAAATCCAATGGAAAGGGTTCTTTTTCATGGTCATCGGGATGTGCTTCCCGGAGGCTATCCAGCATGGCCTTTTCTAACCGGCACAATTTCTGGTAGACATCCCGGGCATTATTTCGCCCCTTGGGCCGGAGAAAAGCGGTCATCAATAACCCGTTGGAGACCAGCCCCACATCCGCCATCTGACTGAGGATGGCCATAATATCGGTGGTATTCAGCGGGGTAGCTTTATCCTGCGCTTTCAGATGACGACCAATATCCTCCGCCAGCCGGTCCGCACTCACCCCCTCATCCGGATCAGCATTAATCAGGGCCGAGAGTACCATTAGCCACTTTTTCCGGTTAGTGTCGGACAGCTGTAAGGTATCCAGTTTTTCTTCTGCCTCTTCCAGGGTGTTGAACAGGGGTTTGCCCTGAAATACCAGGTTGGAATTTTCATTTCTTTCCAGGTAACCACCACGCTCCAGCCAGGCAATGGCCGTTTTTACCTTGGTATCTGCTGATCGGTCATCCAGGTCAAAAGAAGTATCCACGGCATCGGAACGTAATAGCTCACCGGACGTAATCACAATATCCTTCCCCGGTCGTTTTTCCAGTCGCCTCAATCCACGCAAAATCTGTTGAATATCATTCAGATGGACTTCAGACAGAGCCCCCAACTTGAACTGGGTTTCAATATCCTGATGGTCAAACAGCAATATACACTCGGCAGGTTGCTCATCACGACCGGCACGCCCCGCCTCTTGCAGATAGTTTTCCAAGGATCCGGGAATATCCGCATGAATCACCAGCCGCACATTATCTTTATCCACCCCCATGCCAAAGGCGTTGGTGGCACAGATAATGTCGATCCCCCCAAGGATAAAACCTTCCAGAATCGCTTTTTTGGCGGGAACGTCCAAGCCACCATGAAAATGACTAACGGTCAGCGACCTTTGCATTTCTTCAAAGTACTGATTAAGTGCCTTCGACAGAAACTGTGCCAGCTCCTCGGTATTCTTGCGGGTGGCACAATAAACAACACAACAGCCATTCTCCGGCAGGCGCTCCATAATCAGTTCCGACACCCGGCCATATTTAGCCGCATGGGTAACCAGGTGCACTTCATAAGCAAGGTTGGAACGCTCAACGCCCCCCTGAAACAGGGTCAGGGACTGCCCCAGATGGCTGGAAAAATGGTCACGGATATCGTCTATCACATCGTGTTTCGCGGTTGCGGTATAGCAGGCCACCGGAGGCAGTGGCTGTTTACTGTTAAGCGACTGCTCCCGAATAAATCGGCCGGCATAAAGATAATCCGGCCGGAAGTCATGCCCCACTTTGACAGGCAATGGGCTTCATCAAATACCCAGCAGCCAATTTCCCGCTGGCTAAGGGTATTAATCACCGACTTATTCCGCAGCTGTTCCGGCGACAGATAGAGCAGGCCAATATCGCCAAGGCGCACCTGTTCCAGAATAGCCCCGCGCTCTGGAGGCGTTAACATGCCGTAAATAGCAGCCACGGCCATGGAGCCGGTTTTCTTTTTCAGGTTCTCCACCTGGTCTTTCATCAATGCCTGCAATGGTGAAATAATCACCGTCAGCAAACCACGGCGGTAATAACGCACCAGGCCGGGAATCTGAAAGCAAATGGATTTACCTCCGCCAGTGGGCAAAATGCCCAGCAATGGCTGGTCATTCATGCCCTCAAGCACAATATCCCGCTGCAGCGGTTGCCCTTCTTTGGTCTTGCGGTAATCCGGATAATTAAAGTAGCGCTGGAGCTGCCGCACCGGGTCATGATTTTCTGCACAGTAACTGCACGACTCATCGCCACAGTGCTGGCCCCGAAGCTGCTTGAGGAGATTGGGTATCTCCGGAAAACGATGACGGACCCAGCCCGGTATCACCGAATTGCCTCCGGATACTTTCAACCAGGCGACACAATAGGGTAACAGCACTCGCATCCGGGTTTCGGGCAAGTGCCGTATGGCCACACGACGGATCTGCTTTGGGCAGACCAGACCTTCGCATAACCGCACCAGTGCCTGTAACACTTCCGGGCCAGTGGTAAACGGCCGATCAATTAATGTCTGGAAAATTGCAGCCAGCCCCTCGAATGATGTCTCGATTACCTCCGGCTGTTCATCACCGGGTTGCCCATAAGGCTCATTCTCTGGATGGCCTGTGGCAAAACAGAAATGATAGAGCCGGATCAGGTCAGGCTCGTTCTGTGCAGTCTCCGAAAAACTCTGATATTGCTCGACAAAGATGGACAGTGCCAGCTGGGCATCCGCCACCGGATCATTAATGGCATCTTTGACCAATTTATAATCTTTCACCAAGTGGTGATAAGGATTACGGGGGAAAGCCAGGGAGACAGGAATAAGGTATCAATCACCGGTTTGGACAATAGCTGCAAACCGGGCTGAAGGGATTGCAGCACCGGCAAATCATGACCGATCAGATTATGGCCGCTGACAAAACGGCAAGGCTGACAAAAGGTATCCAGCCCCTGCAAGGCAGCAATCACCTCTTTTCCCTTGCCTCCCTAGTACTCAAACTGCTGTATCCGATCACTGATGACCGGAGTTTCAGGGTGACCGGTAACCGGATTATGATAAGCCCCGATATGGCGGATAGCCCCCCTGGCCTGTGGTTTCCAGATCAAGGGCAATAATCTCCGCAAGCAAAGCCTGTAATTCTGGACTGTTAAACACAGCGACTTCTTTTTGATGGCGCTCTTTATTATTGATGTCATTATCGAAGTCAGGCGTTGAAGAGCCGGAGGTATCAGACTGGCTGCTGGTCATAATGTATCGTCCGTAAGATACAAAGTATTCTAATTCGACAGCCTGTCCAAAAGAAACAGGACAGAATGATCAGCCCTTTCTCGGTGTAACAACGCATTCTGAAAAATCCGGGGATACAAGCAAAGTCATGTCATGACTTTGCTACTGACTCAGTGTGGTGTGCACTCGCACTGAGTTGAGTGATTGCGGAATAAGACAATGCCTATGCAGAACCAGACAATCCCCAGCAGAGTTTATAGTTTATAAATTGACTTTAAATCCCAATGCCTCCAACAACTCTTCATTTTTAGGGAGGGGATTACGATCTAACAGGCTTCTTAGCTCCCTGCGAGCCCTGGACACACCGTATTTTGGTAATCTCATGGATTCATATTGCAATGAACAGACATCGTTTGTAATTCGATTTTGCCCACCTTCCAAAACATCTTTATTTGGTAGAACTACACGAAGATTTTTTGACCTGTCATTTGCTGGAGCTGACAGGCATTCAATCAATTCTGCCTCTGACATACCTTCCAAGAGTCTTTTTTGGCGCAAAGATCGATATCGAGTGGTTACCGTCGATTTTTTAAGTCCCGTGAGATTCGCAAACTCTGCTAAAGAAACATAGCCTCCAATAGCCGAGTCTGGATGTGGTATTTCATAATATTTTGGCGAGTTTTCAGGAGACTTTTCCCATTTCAAGTCACGATATGGTTCGCCACTAATTATGGATCTGTGCAATCGTGATTTGAGGCTGGCTTGTCTGATGCCATTTTCCTCAGCCGCTTCTCTGATCTGGTTATATTTTTTACCGTTATAGATAAAGAAATCTGGCCGACGCCCTTTTTTTCCATAAAATTTATCGATATTCAATGCTTCATAGATTGATGAACCAGACTCGAGCCTTTTTCGGACTTTGCCAGATGTTATTTCCAGCTGAGGGTAATTGAGCTGAAACCAGATAATCATTTGAGACAAGCTATCGAAATACCATTTTCCATTTCCTACAGACATGCTAAATGGCAATCCATTACCCGAGTTACCTAATGACCCGCCGTCTTTAATGTTGTAACCATTTGGCTTCATGCATTCAGGATGATTCTTAATACACTCTTTCTCTAATATCCTAGCGTCATCATTACTCATAACCCTGTGTTTTTTCAGAGTCTTGATAGAGAAAATACTCCTTGGATCTTTATCAAGCTCGACTATTTCTCTAAGTCTTTCTGCCAGGCTGCCCTCAGTATACCCTTTTACTTTTGACTCAACGATGTGCCAGGAAAACCTTTCTGCAAACGAGCGCCGGGTGATACCTACATAAACCTTACCTGTCTCTTTATCTGTGAGCATATAGACTCCCCAAGCAACGTCGGCAGTTATTTCACCGGTTTCCGCTCGGAATACCGCATCCTTGAGTGATTCTGGGTTTGGTATGTAGTCTGGCTTATGGGAGGCGGGGACTTTTGTGATTTTAACTCCTGTCACACGCTCTAACACTTTAATAAAGTCTGTAATTTCATTTGTTTCAGAGTCTATCAACCCATCACTACTGACTTTAATTTGTTCAAGTGCTCGATCAAAGTTCTGTGGTGTTTTTAGTTTCTTTGCCAAGTTCGGAAACGCTTTCTCAGCCCTGGTTCTTACCTCCATTGAGTTTAACGAGCTACCGTCAGGCATTAACCACTTTTTACGTTTGTTTTTAGGGTTATCCCTCTGCTGAATGATGTGTTTCGCAAGCCCATATAGAAGCTTTGTTCTTTCGTCTTGACTGGAAAAACTGTAATAGCTAAGCCGACGTAATTGCCCTCCTTTTCTTATTAGTTTTAGTAACTTCTGATAACAGGCTCTGCCAGTGATTATATTATCAGAGTCGAAATACTCCCGTAGTTTAGCAACAGCCTCTAAGTGGGATTTTTTAACACTAAGCCCTTGAATAAAATCTTGAGCGCCTTTATCCAGCCTGCGCATTCTTTTTCGTGAACTCTTCCCTGGCATATATCCTCCTGATGATTCAGGTTCAATAAATATTTGCTCGCACTCAAATATGAGGCTTATAAGTCAGATCTATCAAGTTAACAACTTAATTTGAATTTTCTACTCATATATGTTTAATTTAGTTTAATTAAGATTACTGTCAATATCAGCAGATATACAGTTATGATTAAAATTAATCACACTCGTTAGCCAGGGAACACTGATGATTCGAATCCTTTTTCGACAATTTCTTGACGATAAAGCTTTCCGGGAAAAACGAAAAATCACTCTTGCCCAGGTAGCTGATGAAGCTGGAATTGGTCGGGCCACTATCACTCGAGTAGCAAACTCACCAGGTTACAACGTAACGCTTGATGTCATTGACGGATTATGCTCATATTTTGACTGCACTCCTGGAGAGTTACTGCAGAAAGTTGATGAATAGGGTCTCCTTTTCATCTCCAGATTCATGGTTCCAATGATTCCGATCCTGTAATGACACGCTTTGGGATCTGTTAAATCCTGGGGATGCAAGCAAGGGCAAAGTAATGTCATGACATTACTTTGCGACTGACTCAGTGTGCACTCGCACTGAGTGAGTGCGGCGTCGTTCCACTCCGCCACAGGAAAAGCAAGAAATCATAACAATCCAGCGCAGAGAGCAGTCTGCCAGATAGAACAGGCCATTGTCGGATACGACAATCCCCGTGCGGAATAAAGCAAAGCCTGTGCCGAATGCGACAATCCTCTCCAGTGGTTATAGTTTTAGCTCATATCTGAAAAGTTAAAAAATCATCAATCATCTTGCCGCAAATTACATACCCATAGCGAACAAAATATCTATTAACGTTTTCCCGCCTTAAATCACTGTATCCTACACGCATCAATAAGGATGCCATTATGGAGAACAACAAAACAACCCAGATTCAAATCAGAGTCAGCGTGCAAGAAAAATCTGAAATCAAGGCAAAAGCAAAGTCGCTGAACTTAAACGTGTCAGAATACATCCTGTCACAGCATCATAATAAAGACCTGCCACCGCCCCCATCAGAAATTGAACGACAGCAACTCACAGAGATAGCTAAAGTCGGGAACATGATTAATGAACTTTTATCTATCGTTCGATCAGGAACCATCCCGGACTCGTTTGAAATCCAGCTCGTTATTGAAGCCATAAGTTGTTTTATAAAGTATCATGAGCAGAAAAAATGATCGCTGATGCCAAGCTAAACGGCAGTGTGGCTAAAGGCATCATAGTCGCTCACTATATGCTGAATCCTGATGCAAAAATTGATGATGCCGATGTCAAAAATATGCAAAAGGGAGGCGGTAATGAACGAATACTGCATATAGAGAGAGATCATGCCCAGCCGGTTCTGATAAACGGATCTCCCAAAGCATCAGCGCAGTCATTCATCAGCCAGGTCACGAACTGGAACAAAAGAAACCGCCCCGGAAAGAAAATGCCAAAATCCCATTGGGAGCATCGTGTGGTCAGCTTTCATCCAGACGACAGCAAAAAACTGAATGCACAAACGGCATGTAGAATAGCCAGAGAGTCCCTAAACATTGTAACTTCTGGAGAGCGACCAACGCTCTATGTTGTCCATGGAGACACCGAACACCTCCATGTTCACATGCTCTATGCAACCGTTGATGAGACAGGAAAAATTCACAATCCCCACCAGGACTACCGCATCTGGGAGCAGGCAATGCAGAGTCTGGAGATCAAATACGATCTTTATAGAGTAGAAAAACGGACAGCCTGTGCATACCATGACCCATCACGAGCACCTGACGGTACTAACCCGGCAAAATGCGAATTCAGGATGATCCAGCGAACTGAAGGGCCATCCTGTAAACAGCAATTGCGACAGCTTCTGGATCAAGCCATTGATGATAGCAAGTCAGCTCATCCTGCAGAAAAATTTGCTCGATTTATCACTTCTCTGCAGTCTCAAAATATTGGTATCACAGCAAACCTTCAAACCACAGGCCGCGTAGTCGGGCTCCGACTGCATTATGGGATTTTTTCGAAAGGCGGCATTAAAGCCTCAGCTCTCGGCAAAAACTATAGCTGGAGTAAATTAGCCCTGGCTGTTGACTTTGATAAAAATACCAACTTCAACACCCACTTACTCAAAGTGTCTGATCATCGAGCCAGGGAGTGGATCAATCATGAAGATGGGGGTAAAGAATATGCTTCTCAGATCATCGACAATACTCAAAGCCCAACCAGAAAAATTTCCACTCAAACAACCAAAGCAACTACTGCATCCAGCAGTGCTCTTATGGTCACTCCAGAATTTCCAGTTAATTATCCTGAATACCTGAAAGAGTTCATCAGAGCAATCATCAGAGCTGCAAACGCTGAAATGAGAAGCCAGCAACAGAAAAATAACCAGCTCAGTCACTCCGTCGACATTATTGTAAAACTACTGGAGTCGCTTCAGAAGCGAGCGATCAAAAATCATCTGAAGCACAATAAACACAGAGCAACACCCACCCGGGCAGGTATGCCGGAAACATCCCGGCACGCTGATTACGAGTCATCAGCTGCCTCTTCAGGACTTCATAATTTTGACAGATCCAGCTGAGGGAGGGTTTGCCTGTTGCTGTGAGGTGTAAGCCTGCGAGCCCGATTTCTTGAATATTTCAGTCACGTGCATGGCTTTAGTTGTATGGTTATCGCTCCGGGCATAATGCCCCGAGCGACTCCCAGCAACATGTTCACAGACAATGATTATCTACAATCCCCCCGTGCCCAGAATCCCGTTACCAAACCCAATCAGTTCCTTAATACTGGAACTAGCGGGATTATAGATCCACTCCCTGTCAAAATGCGTTTTTAGTCTGTTGGACATAAACTCGTTGCCTATGCACAGGGAATAAAAACGGTTACCACTTTCTCTCTGGTGCTCCACTGCTTCCAGCATCTCATCAGGAAGTGATGCCATTACAAAATCAGAGATAATCAACATATCAGCATTTTGATAGTCATCTTTCAGCATAATGCCCAAACCATGCTGAATAGCGGGAGCTACATCGGTTCCTCCGTAAAATGATTTCTGTAGAAAGGAAAGCAGCTTCTTCAAGGTATAGCCTTCGGATAAATCCAGTGTTTCTATCCCTGTAGAAAAATTAATGAGATAACAGTTTCGGTTCTGCTGCTTTGCCATAGTCGTCAGATAGAGCGTTACAGCCTTGGCTATGGTTTCCGGATGACCATGCATGGAGCCACTGGTATCAACACAAATAACAACGGGTCCCATTTTATCTTCTTCGGAAACCTGCTGCTCCTGTTCAACCTCTGTGTCTTTAATATCAGCCTGAAATCCCTCCATTTCGAAGCACATCAAACGGGACTCCACATATTTAAGGTCGAACAGAATAGCGGTCTCAGGATCTGATAAAAGAGCCAGCTCTGAAGGTAAAGCATGCTCAATATCTTTGCCCAGTTTTATTCCGATAATCTCTTCTCTCGAACTGACATCAGGAATGAAAACTGGTAAAGACACCACTGTTTTCGCCATCTCAATCTTTTCAGAGCGACTTATTTGCCTGAGTTTACCGAGCAAGTCACAAAGATCTTTTACACCTTGGTCACCCGATAAATATTCAGCCCATTTCTTGAGTTGCTCTATATCAGATAATGATAATTTACCTTCAGAAAAATCCAGAAAATAACCGGGTTCTAATCCGAGTTTCTCTATGTATTTAACGATATCCTTGAGTCTTTCCAACCACTCTTCGAGTTGCTGCAAATATTTTACCCGATACCTGGACACCGTCTCTAATTCCCATTCAGCCCTTTTCTGGCTTAATCGCTTACGCCATTCATGCTGCAATAACCGCCTCAGAGTACACAAATCAGACCGAACATCTGGCTCGCTCTGTTTCTCCCTTTGCAGCATACAAGTATGCTGCGATTCTTCTTGTTCCTTCAGGGCTTCATCAGGCTCACACCTGGTATGTGCAATCTTTCTCTCCCAAAAAGAAATATCTCTGGGCATCTTTGCCGAGCAAAGAAAAGAAGAAAAATGCTTGAGGTCATCCTCAATATGAATCACATCAGCCTTTCCTGAGCTCAGTTCATATTCCGCCTGTGAACATAGCCTCTCGTCCTCAGAAAATGGAAAACCACCCTGTACTTCTGTTTTCAGGCTCTCTTCCCAGCTTTTTAGCTGGGAGGATACCGTCGTGTTGATCTCAGGATGAATTTTAAGAAAAGCAGCACTATCATCACTGAACTCATCTTGCAAACGCAATAAAATCTTCTTCATGACGACCTCATTTACAGAGCGAAATCAATCGCTCACAATCCGCAAACCTGAGGTTTAGATCTTCAATCTGTTTCTGAATCCCATCTACCGAAATAGCCTGAATTTCTTTGGATAAAAATGGGGTATGCAATGCTGATTCATGGGTAGCTTTTTTATCTTTAACCTGATTCAATGCTTCCGAGATAGATTTCTTTAAGTCATTAGCTGCGTCATGCAATGAAGATATAAGACGTTCATTTACATCTTCCTTTTTATCGCCCTTATGGAATTGTATTTTAGGAACAAACTCTTTCACTTGATAATATCGATCATAATCAACTGAACAGCTCCCTTGTTTATCAAAACAGCAAGTCAAATCAGCAATTTCATTACCATTACTATCAACAGGGTTAAACTCATCAGTTGACTTCATCTTACTGAACTCTATATAAAATTGTAACTTCTTATCAGAGTGACCGTAATGGCGACCGGTTGCAGTTCTCTGCACCTTAAAATAATCACGTCCATTCATTTTTGTCGTCTTATAGACATCCCGACTATAAAACAACTCATTATTTATCTCCTGATCAAGCCGCTCCTTTTCTTCATCTATTTCTACCAGATTTACAGATGTAACATAGCCGCATTCCCTGACAGCATTTTCGACAATATTAATAACAGCTTGACGATTATCTTCTGTTGTCCACAAACAATGACGAAGTAATAATGCATCAGAGTGATTGGTTTCCTTTCGACCGCAGAACATTGCAGCAGCTTTCATTAACAGAGCAGCTTTTTTCCAGCGGCGGTCTGATACATAGACATTCATCTCCTCACTTTTTTCAGCAAGAGCTATCCAGATCAAAGAAATAATCGTGAGCGTTTCTTGAGACAACGAGACCTCATGGAGCCCTCTCAAATTATCCTCCCAGTTTTTACTGCTTATTTTTAAAGCATCAGGAATAGTTATTTCTGCCTGGACAGAATTGCTTTGCAGCAAGGTTTCAAATTTCTCGCGATTCTGCATAGGGGGAACCATCATACGAATGATGAAACGGTCATACAGTGCCTCAAGCCCCTGCCCCTCTGCAGGTGTTTCGTTAGAGGCTGCAACAAGAGCCTTCAGAGGCGCTTTCTTAATTTCTTCACCATTACGAAAAATACGTTCATTGGTTAAGGTCAGTAGCGTATTCAATACAGCAGTGCTGGATTTCCATATTTCATCCAGAAATGCAAAGTCTGCGCTGGGTAAGTATCCATCCGTTTTGCGAGTGTATTTATCTTGCTTCAGTGCTTTAATCGAAACCGGACCAAACACTTCGTCTGGTGTACTAAAGCGATTCATTAAACACTCAAAATAGCGGGCATCTTTAAATGCACAGGCTATACGTCGTGATATTAAACTCTTGGCCGTTCCCGGGGGACCATAAAGAAAGGTGTTTTGACCCGAGAGAGCGCCCAGCAGAGCCACAGCAACAATTTCTTCACGCTCATGGAGCCCACGGCCAAGTTCCTGAACCAGCTTCTCGATTTTTTCTTTCAACTGCATTGGTAAATCCATTATTTCTTGTTTATTTACTATCCTGCCGAATCATTACTGATCCGACAGGAACTCTTAAGCCAAGTGAAAGTGACGGCTATTTTTTCTTCTGATTGGGGTTTTTCTGTTTCCCCCGGTTCCCCTGATTCTGGTCATATTGCAGGTTTGTGCCTGATTGCCCTTTATTAGGGTTTTGCATATTTGCTGCATTGTCAGCAGGTTTTATTTTGGAATTACTCATCGTTTTCTCCACAGATATTTAGATTGATGACTGGCTAGAAAAATAACTAGCACCTTCGTTCAAAGGCTTTCTCGTAGCACTGCCTGTTAAGCAGCTGTAGCTCTCTGCCACCAGCACCCGTCTTGAGTATTAATCTGTGGTTGCGGCCCACGCGAAACCTTACCAGCGACTTATTACATCGAATTTTTTTCCCGCCAAGAAGTTGAAATGGCGTACCTGAAGACAGCTCATTAGCAATTTCTTGGACTTTCTTCTGATATACGGACGGAAGGTTCGACCATATGTTCGCTGCAGAAGTGCATGATAGCGGTGTAGCGTTGCTCATTTCGGGGTACCTTTTCTGGATTGATACCCCTATACGCAGAGAAAATGATTTTTTTTCGCTTTTTATTTCAGCCCGGTAAAAAAACGATGGTTGCTACAGACTCAGACTGCTGAATCACTGTATCTCTGTCATCGCTCAACCTTTCCGAAACATGACAGAAAGTCAACACAACGGCTCCTTCAGCTTTCTCAAGACTCCAAGTGTCTTTAGAAGAAATCCATCCCTTACCATTGCTGTACTCAAAGTAAATATCAATATCCGAATCACACTTAAAAGCAATGCTTTGTGGAGCAGTGACTGCCATTATGCGCTGCTCTCCCCATGGCAACTCAGATAATATTAAAAGATCATCATCCTTCTTCTTCGATGCACTACTCATTACAGCCGCAAAGGGAGAGCCTACCTGGAAAGATGTATCGGGCACGCAGGACAACCTGGGAGGACTCAACGCTGCTTTTGCTGTTTTTTTAAGCTGACGATAACTCTTTGCCAGAGTTGGCCAATTTGCCGCAAATGAGCAGAAACGATCCAACTGCTCCCTCCGCACAACGGCTTCATGCCATTTTTTTTCTCTATCAGGATCAATAAGCAGCGATTTCCATGCTTCAGGATCTTGCTCTGTGCCACATACCATTGCGTCCAGTGTCAGCTGATCCAATTTCATGCTACTGACTCCTCAGACGATTTATACAATTTAAGCAGGGTAATCTTATTTCGATACTCTTCCCTGTACACTTCTTCAAACTCATAGAGGTCAACTAATGACTTTTTTGCCATGGCCTTATATAAGCATTGCTGAAGGGGTGTGAGCTTTGGCTTGATAGACAAAAATTGATCAATAATTTTTCTGATAACTCGCCTTACTTTGGCTTTTTCTGAATGTTCTTCTACTCCAGGGGAAGTATATTGCGGCTTATTCTCCCCCTTAACCAAATACTTACGTTCGTATGAGCAAGCAGCTTCTCTATCATCAATTCGTTTACCCATTTCAAAAAATAGATAAAGGTACCTGAAGCAAGCATCAGCCTTGTAACGGGTAGCTTTTGTGGCTGAACCTTTCTGTTCCGGCTCTTGAGCGATTTCATACCATTTTTCAAGACAGCCTATTTCATCCAGCAATTTTTTATTAGCCAAGAGCCAATAGTAAACCAGATCAGAGGCTACATGACTGTTTAATCTGCGCAATCCATGAGCCAATTGGTCCAAAGCGTTTTCTACTTCAACCTCGAATGACTCCCTACCAACTTGTTCAGTCAGTTCATGACGGCCATGAGTTTTGGTTCTTGAGGATACCCTGCCCCTCGTTTTATGCTCGATCCAGAAACCAATTTCAGAAAACAGCCGAATATCTCTGCAAGGTAATTTCTCAGGGTCAAGGTCAGGCACTAAAAAACGGGTTATAATTTGCTCTACTCCAGCCTTCTGAGATGAAAATACTGTTGAAATCTTTTCTGCATCAAATGTTTCAAAAGCAGCTTCGATGACCAATTCGATTCGATCCCGATAACTATCCACATAATGTTTTCTACCATCATAAGACCAGTCACCTATGGGTAAATCGCCATTCCACATCACACAAACTCCGAGGTGAGATCCAGACTATTTAAGATACGTTCAAGCTCAACCTTATCCTCAAGCTGGAGTTTAACTTGCTCTTCAGGAACATAAAGACTCTTGTTCTCAGGCAAACCACAAAAACGCAATCCAGCCCAGGCAGATGGATGCTTAAAGCTTTGCTCCAGCCCTTCAAGATCATCAGTAGAATTTTTTGCCAGCACCGGTCCCATTAAGGCTGTTGTCATCTTATCGCCAGCCCCGGTATAACCAAGGCCAAGCAGATATTCCTGAGTGCCTATTTTTTTGATCACAGTTAACTGCTGGTCAGCACCGGTGTTTATCCACCACCTCTGCGCCTGTAGCAGAGCTCTGGAGGCTTTTTCACCATTAGAGACCAATAAGTCGTAATAGCGTTTCAGGTGCGTGGTTACCAGTTCAGGGACGGCCCAAAGGGTACCGATGGCCGTGTCTGCTCCAAATTCCAGCATATTCATGTCCATACCAAAAGCTTCGTTAACCGGGCTGCCCATAAACATCAATGGCATATTACTGCCACTCTGGCATGCCCATAACTCTACCCTACTCATACCACAAACTTGCCGACCTATCTGACCATCATTTAATGCGAACTGATCCAAGAGTAATTTTGGCCTGTCCGGGTGTATATGTTCCGCATGACCATAGAAGCTAAACACATCAGATGAACCAATTCGTTTCAGAACACTATGTTCAGTGGTATTTTGAGTGGCATCAATATATTCAACATCTGTATGTGCGTAATCTGAGAAGAGTGTCCCGCCCCCAGAAATCCTGACCGTAGATTTTCTTGATTTATAGTGCTTTGCCTTGTGACATAAGCTCAATATGGAGGGCAGCCAGACAACTTCATCAACAAGATCCAACAACCGCTTTCCGGGTAAACCTGTCGCAGCCCATGGGATATGAGAGGCAAAATATGAGGGCAAAATACCAACCTGCTTCTTTCCGATCGGCAGAAACTCAGTCCAGTCCACAAAATCCAATGCCCACCCGTCTTTAGAGGGCTCTTTCGAAGCAGCTGCAGTGTCGCTCATGTCATTTACTAATGAGCTGGGAGCAGGAGCAATGTACTTTTTGCTACAAACAACTCCCTTTTCAAGGTAAATAACAATCAAGAGAAGGTCATCATGCTCACGCTCCATATCGATTTTTATAAGGGTCAGCTCAGGGTATAGCTGAAAAACCTGTTCAATATGGGCGTGCGATATTGAAAATAGATCATCAAGATAACTTTTAAAACTGGGTTCAAGAGCAAGGAGCTTGCTCTCAACTTTTTTAAAATCTGAGAGAACTGCTTTGGCGTGCTGCTGAAATATGGCTTCCGGGTCTGCACTATCCCCAGCCTCTCTGAATATTTCCGGATATCTGGTTGAGTCAAATACCACTCCAGTTCCATCTAAAACAGTACGTCCATCATACAATCTGGCAAATGCTTCCAAGCTATGCTGGAAAAAAGAGTCTCGAGAGCCATACCTATCATGAAACTGGTAAAACAGGGTTGCCTCATTCAGAGCGTAGTGGATAGATCCAAGCTGGCGTTTTATCTGATAGAGGGCTAGAGATAGTTTGTTTTCCGAGCTAAACCAGTTAACGCTTTGTGCTTCAGTGAAACGCATAGAGCTGACATGTTCCAGCTCAACAAAGGCTTCTAATGCCATATCATGTTGACACAACCCTCTTGCCACACCAGAAACCAACATCTGTATATATCGCGCCAAATCATCTGCAGCCTGGTCAGTTGTAGCGGAGTATCTTTTATGAAGAAGCTGAACAGCTTTTTCTTTTGCTTTCTTTATCTTTTCTAAACTGGGCTGATCCCCAAGGCTCTTTATCAAAACTAAACATTCAACTTCCAGATTATTGGCATCCAAATTAGGAGCAGTCATATAAAGTTGCTCTTCTGAAATACCATACTGAGGAGCCAGTCTGAGAATTTCATCACACACCTCTTCATAATGCTTTTGCCCCTTTCCCAGACGGTACAGTCGGGAAAAAGTGATCCCTAGAAGTTGAGGCATTTCGAGTTCAGTCCACAAAGGCATAGGATGAATCAGGTCGCAGGCTTTCATATAACTGCAAAAAGCCCTGTAAACTGCGTCACAAGCCTCGCTTTCTCTCGCTGCATCACAAAGCACAGATGATAAGTTCAAAAGGACCTGAGCATTCCCAACTAACTGAGCAACCAGTGATTTGGTTTGTTGCAAATACTCCAGCGCCTCATAATTAAACTGCTCTGCTTTTTTGAGACAAACACTTGCATCATCTGGCCAAAGAGGCTCGGCTGCCGCTTTTCGCCAGGTCACAGCCAGTTGAGTGAGTGTATAAGCATATCGATCATGGAATCGCTGCCTCTCTTTGCATGCCAGGGCTGTTTCAAGATATTTACGGGCATTATTCAGGTTCTCAACATTACCTCCGGGTAATCGGGCATAATGAGTGTTATGCAGAATACCCATATTATGGTGCACAGCGGATTTTGCATAAGCGTTTCTACCTGTGGCCTTAAGCGCCCTTTGGAAATGCTTTTTTGCTTTCTCCAGCTGCCTGAGATTGCCTGCTTTATCGTATAACTCCCGTCCTTTTGCGTTATGTTTATCAAATAATTTCTGGTCGATATCTTCTGCCAGTGCCTTCTGTTGCGCCAAGCTATAGAGCCAGTACTCTGTAGCTATGGCATTTTGATTATTATTCATTACCTAATAACTCCTTATGAATATTTAATATCGTACAACCCTATAGCTCTAAGGCGCGGTCCACACAGACTTGATTTTAAGGCCGTGTCCCTGCCAGTTATAGGCACTGCCCTTAAACGCTACTGATAAACTAGCTGACTGGTTGCAACATCAACCAGCACCAAAAAACCAACTTGAAAATACTTTTTTATATCACCGTGGTTGTACTACTGGCTGATAACCAACGGTTTCTAGTACTATCTGTCAACTTATCAAAATCACCAAACCTGAGCTATCTGGGCCCATGCTCCCTACTGTCAATAAAAGGCCGTAGCACAACCCACGAGCGGTAGCGTGGGGGGAAATAGATGACACTTATCCCCACCAAAGACCACCCAAGGCTGATAGTCCTCTATTTATAATCAGACGTTCCCATACCCCTATCCCATTGCAGTAAAAGGCAACCGGCAACAGTCTGACGGGCAACATTCGACAAATATCGAGTATTTCCATGACCCTTCGCAAGCTGCTCGACATCCTTTCGCGGTCATCGGCTCATGCCGTCTCGACGCTTGGTAACCGCAATAACCGTGTCAAAGAATACCTTTACATCGAGACTGATGTCGAAAAGGCATTTAAGAAAGCCATTAAGAACATTGAGAGTGCTGATGAGATAATCTTTCTCTGCGGCAGCTCAGGGGATGGTAAATCAGAAATCCTGACCCGGTCCTATGATAAACACCATAAAAAGATCACCTTCCATTTAGATGCCACCCATAGCTTCCAGCCAGACAAGGATGCCATCGCCACTCTGGATGATCTCTTTGCCAGCCATAAAGCATCCGACCTGCCATTAGTGGTAGGCATTAATACGGGCATGTTATTTAATTACAGCGATAGCGGCTCAGAAGCGCATCTGGATATCAGGAACTCGATCAAAGCCTATCTTTCCGGTTTAAAAAGTCAGAGTGTTGCCCCTAATCATACCTTCCTGAATTTCGAGGACTTTCCCAAATACGTCCCCATCGGCGATGAAATCCTTTCACCGTTTATTGCGGATATTCTCCATAAGCTGACTGACAACAACAGCGAGAATGATTTTTACCTGGCCTGGCAGACAATGGCCAGAGAAGATGACCCTGTTCTTTACAGCAACTTCGCCATGTTGCAGCAGAAACCGGTTCAGCAGCTGATTGTGCAAACCCTACTGAAGCTGCGATTAAAGAACGATTACTTTCTGACCGCACGCTCTATTCTTGATGTAATCCACCAGCTGCTTACCGGTCCAAACTATCTGTTCGACAACCTGTTTGCCTCGGAAAAAACAGATCTGTTTCGCAACCTCCATCAATTTGACCCATGCACTATTCGCTCAAAAGATATTGACCTGTTCCTGATACAGAGTTCTCTCACTTTTGATGACGAGGAATTTATCACCTTCAGGGAATACATGAGGAAATGGATTGATCCTGAGGAAATTAAGAACCAGTCAGGCAGCTGGCTACGGCTGTTCTATTTATTTAAGGACATTGAGTTTACCGACCTGCCCCCACAGGATCAGTATCATCTAAAATTCCGTACAGACTTTAATAATGAGCTGATCGAAGAATATACAAGAATATGGCTTCTCCATAGCAACTTCCAGGGTGATGCAGACCAGAGAAATGCCCTGAGAGCTTTTTACAGTAAAGAGCTGATCAAAGCCCTGCTGCGCTACGCCAACCGTTTTGCTCCGCAGTTAAGTGACAAGAGCCAAATTTTCCTGAATGACCTTAATGGCTACCAGGTATCAGCCCATGTTGATATTCGCGCCAGCCTCAAGCAAGTACAAAATGAACGTCCTGCACGCCTGGGTTATTTTAATGCTTACCTGAAACTGGACGACCATGAGCTTCCAGCACTGCCAGTTTCCGTGAATTTTCTGGATCTTATTCGCAAAATCAACCGGGGCTATCGTCCAAACCGGCATGATAAAAACGTCATTGTCCTGCTGGAAGAGGTTATCGAAAGTATTACCGCGCAAGTAAGGCACAAAGACCGCATTCATATCACCAAAGGCTCAGAAAACTGGTCGCTGGTTAATGATATCGATGAAGACGAGATCAGGGTGGAGCGTTGATATGACTTTACCAGAACAGATTATTAAGGGCCTGGGTCACTCAGACCATAAGCAGAAAAACTACCTGCATACATACCTGCCCTACCGCAACAAGGGTAACCGGTTTGATTACGCCATAACGGCTGGCCATACCCTCGGTTTGATCATTGGTAAAGAGCTAAAACCTTCTTTCAGGTTTGAACGCTTCCAAGCCAAGTGCCTGGATGAAATTGCCAGCAAGCTCAGTGAAGAGAGCTTTATCAAGCATTTAGACAAAATGTATTTCGAGGATAACGCTCTGCAAAGCGTTGCTCCCGATTTCCTGCTACTGCGTCAAAGTGAAAAACCACCCAGCGCCAGTAAACACCTGAGTACGATTTTTGAGAGCTTCATGGCGTTTAGCCAGGTTGAGGCCACCCTCGACAGCCATCCTAACTTTATTGAGAGCATTATACTCAAGCAATTACGTGGTCATTTAAAAGAAAAAGCGCCTGATGATGGCCAATATCCTTACCTGCCATTTGTGGCCAACAACTTTGTAAAAGACCTCTCATTCCTGTGCCGGAAAACAGACTACCTGCTTCAATATTGTGACCAGTTTCTTGAGCTATACAACTTTATCTACTGCTCACAAATGGCCCTGAATATCAAAGGGTGGAAATCGGGAGAGCCCACCAGCAAACCGCTCTACTTTATTCTGGATAATGAAAGAGCGGGACAAGAGCGGACAGAAATACATCGTAACGGCTTCCGCCAACTCTACAGCGCTTCAAAAGCGGTGTTCCCAATTCTCTCCATGCTGGATCGTCTTAATAAAGGTGGTGACAAAAAGTATCCACTCTGGATGTTCCGTCAGTCATTACAACAGGCTGACTTATCGACACAGACATCGGTTGCTCATGCCGTGGAACAATGGGCCGAAAATTTCCAGACCCATAACCAGTTGAAACCGAAGCAAGGCTCATCCGACAACATTGCCACCCGTGCACTGGAAGTACTGTTTGATTACGCACAGGATCAGTTTGACGTTGTCGCAACAACCCGTCATGAAATCAGAGCCGCCTACCAGAAAGAGTTTGAAAAACAGGTCTGCCGTCACTTTGTTCAATCCCGGGGCCGGACCGGTCGGGTACTGGTACTTAGCCAGGACTACCTGTTATTACTGACCAATCTTGTCATTGGCAGAGACCATAAACTGCACTTCCAGGAACTTCTGAAAGGCTTCCAGGATCGTGGTTTCTGGTTTGATAAGCAATCCGAACAAAGCCTCCTTGCGTTCTATGACCGTGTTGGAAATGTTGATCGTTTGAGTGACAGTGGAGACGCCGTCTATGTGCGCAGCACCATTTGAACAATTCCTGGTAAACCGGCTGATCCTGTGGTTGAGCGATGTGATCAACATCGGCTCCCGGTATCAGTTCCAGTCTCCGGATGCGAAAAATACCAAAACGCTTTTCCATGAGCTGAAAAGCAAAGCCAACGGCACCATTGTATTGGAAGATACTGCGCTTCCCTATATTCAAATCAACAATGTTCGACTGGTCTGTGTAGCCCACGCCGATGCCAACCAACAGCTGAAGGCCGGTTTCAGTGAAAACTATATCTCCATGTTGCGGGACACCATTGCCGGCCAGTCAGCCCCCCTCGATGACTGTGCCCTGCTGGTACTCCATAACAGCCTTCTGGATACGCTTATCAACAGTGCCGACGACCTGGCCAGCCCGGGCTCAGTATGGGCACCGGAAAAAGTAGAAGCCAACCTGGTTGAATACGCCGACAGCCAGGTGAGTGGCCAGCGCCTGATCAAAAACCTGCTGGCCTGGCAAACATCGCTGATCCGTGAAGAAGGCGGCAGCATGTTTGGCTTTGAGCCACTTTTTACTACCATTGCTTCCGGTGGCTCCCCTGACCTCCGTAACCTTGGTCTGCTACCCGATGCGGCCATCAATACCGGTAACTGGAGCGACAAGCAGATCCTGAAGCGGCTTGAAGACAATCGCCGTTTAAAACAAGAGATCGCCGATGTCGTCGAGCATTTTCCTGAAGAGATAAATGAGCGATTACCTGATCTGGGCGATAAATTTATCCGGGAAAATATTACCAGGGCTGATGCGGACTACACATCTGTTGACGTACAGAATTTCTGGAACGAAATGGATGAACAAAAGCAGTTCGCCCTGGCCTTCCATTCCCTCGAAGCCAATGAAAACTGCAAACTCACCGGCCCCAGAAACGAGAGTAATTCTGCTGCCGGAAAACGCAAAAAACATCTGATTATCGAAGCCCCCCGAGAAACAGGCGAAGTCAAACTGAAAGTGGTTTTCCACGGCAATGACCTGAAGCGGGAACAGTTTGATATCCTCAACAATGAGGCTTTCAAGCATCTGCCTCTTAAAGGTACAACCGGCAAAGGCAAGTACTTCCTGACCTGTGACCTCCCATGGAGCGGTTCTCCCACTTACCTGACCCTGCTCTTAAACCGGCCGAAAAACAATGAGCGCCATCAGTTCCATATACTGATCGTGGAGGAAGGCACTTTTCATATTGAGGCCTTTGAGAACAGGTTTCTGGTAAACCCGAAAAAATCCTGTATTGTCCTGCAGACCGATGAACACGAGCTGATTATCAATCCGGACCTGTCAGATAAAAAGCTGCTCTCGGATAACGAAGAATGTGTACCCACCGATGAGTATGGGATTATCAATTATCAGGAGCCCTACGAGCAGTCGGAAGTCGTATTATTTGATGTAACCGCCGGACTCGGCCGACTGACTTTTCAGGTCGAAGGAGAAGTCAGCAGTGACTCTCTGACCTTGCCTCTATTACTGGACGAACACCGCTTTAACCGCCTGTTTAACGATCAATATAACGGGCAGTTTATACCGGCCAAAGGCAAAGTAATTCTGGATAACCAGGAAAACAAAACCGTTGGTCCACGCCAGAAACTGCTGGAACTTGAATACCGGCTGGTAACAGAACGAACCCTGTTCCTGTCCGCTAATGGCGAGACCGATATCACCTGTGAAGATATCAGCCGTATAGCGCCAGACTTTGCCAATGCCTGCAACGATTTGCTGGACTACCTGAAAGGCCGGCATACCCTGCTATCGCTCTGCTCCTGGGGAGATGAATTAAGGGATCGCGCCAGAGACTATGTTTCAACCTATCTGGAATTTCTGGACAGCATTCCCCTCAATATGAGCCTGGATAACGATACCAGAACCCTGCTAAAGGTCGGCTTTATTGAACAGGATGAGCGTGAGCTGATCTCACCGCTGCATCCACTGGTTGTCGCTTACTATCTCTATCTTGCCGATAATATTACCAGCGACAACGACGCTCACTCATTCAATAATCTGCCACCCGTGACACGCAAGCGCCTGAACCCGCGAGGCCTGCTGCCCTACGTATACTCAAAGCAGTACGAGTACTGCTACACCCAGATAGTGGAAGATAATAGCTTTTGGCTGGAGATTGTTCCCCAGCAGCAAACCAACTATCAATTTGTTGGCAAACTGGTGAAGGAGAAAATCGAGGAGTTTATGAAAACCTTCCGGGAGCTATTCCGGCAGGTAGACTCTGCCCCACTGATTATTAACTCGATTAATAATGGTAAAAACAGCGAAGTATTCCAGGGACTGTTGAGCTATTACCGAAGCCATCTACTCAACAGCCGTTGTATTCACATTAATCTCTACGATAGCAGCCTGACAGAAACTGAGTTCGATCGTTTCGCAGAGATGGGTTCCTACGACCAGATCAAACAGACCTATAAGCTGGATAAAGGCAGTGCCAGGGAAAATGCCGATACCATTATTGACCTGCTGCGCACCCGCCTCTCGTTCAGTAAATTCCGTCATAAGGATAACGAACAGGGCTACGCCCATCTCAGCTTCTTCAAGAACAACCAGAAGATCGACTGTGTCGATAAAAACTCGGAACAACATATCTCCGGCCAGGCCTGCGAAGGTTTGCTTAATGGTGAGTCTTCACGTAGCCAGCATGGCAGCTATTACACCGCTTTCGGGCTTGAGAATAGCCAGTGGCAAAACCAGCCGCACCTCAGGCTGGCCCTGCTGATTAATCGACTACTGAAACCGGCCCGGCAGTCCAACACCCTGTATACCGAAAACAGCGCTATCGCGCTGGCAGTCAGTGATGAGTTCCGTGCCGCACTGGACCGCTCCTACGATAGCTCCATCTGGACCACCGTGATTGATCCCAAGGTAACACTGGAATTTTTCCATAGCAGCCAGAACCTGATCCTGATTCACTACTCAGACCAGTACACCAACTCCGCCGGTTACGATGCCATTACGGTCACTCGCCAGACCGAGCTCTATAAAAAGATCCTGAACGAAAGCGGCAACAACCTGATCAGCGAATACAACGCTTTCAACGGTGAATGGCTGCTGAAAACCGTGACCGATAAAGACACTGAGCGAAAAGGGAAACAGGGCATTATTGGCAGCTGGAAACTGATCAGTGCCCTGCTGGCAGAATCCGGTATTACCTGGATTCCCCTCTCAGTTGCGGAGATGATTCGGGTCTCTGGCAATGTGGGCCTGAAAATGAGCGAAGGTGATTTTTCCCGCTACCACAAAGGCGAAAAATTCCAGGGCAAGATCTCCGACGACATTCTTTTTGCCGGTTTCAAAAATGGCGAACTGATTCTACTGCCGGTGGAAGTAAAAACCGGCCATTACGGCTCCGGCCATAGCGCCCTGGAGGGTGCCCGCACCCAGGCCCTGGCATTGCGGGACTACATGGTGGACGGGCTGCTGGCTCCCAGAACGCTGGAAGGCCGACTCTACCGTGGCCTGTTTATGCGCCAGGTGCTGATGCAGATTGAAAAGTATCAGCTCTATCAGGTCTTCAATGAGAGTCACTTTAACGACCTGCTCACTCAACGTGAGGAATGGCTGAAAGGCGACTACCATCTGGCCAGCTTGCCAGACTACCCTGCCGGGCTAGTGGTTGTGCACCGGGAAGACGACAACTGTAGCCGCACAACGGCCCAGGTAATTGACAATATCCTGCAACTGGAAATTCCCTACGCCTATCTGGACACACTGGTGGGAAGCCCATTGGCAGAGCTGCAAAATCTGCTCCCCACCACCAATCAGCTGGGTATTCCTGCTTCTGCATTTATGCCTGCGGGGCTGGAGAGTAAGAGAGTTTCACCACTTGCCACTGCTGATGGATGGCAAAGCTCTGAGAATGAAGAACTCGAGGGTGAAGAGCCAGAGCTTGACCAGAATGAGTTATTTGATGAACTCAGTCGCATTCTTGATCAGGATTTTGACTCCGAAAATACAAATCCGGAAACCGGTAGTACAGAGCAAGAAGCACTACCTACAGAGGGCATTGAGGAAACGGCCAGTCAATTAACGACACCGGAACAACAATCTGCAACTATGCAACCTGCACAGACAGAGGATAAGCCCCTGCAGGTACTGTTCGGTACAGAGCTGGTTACCGGCTTGCCCATTAACTGGGAGCCTACCAATACCAACAAGCTGTTTAACCCCAATACCGCCATTATTGGCACTATGGGAACAGGGAAAACCCAGTTTACTAAAAGTGTGATTACCCAGCTTGTGCAAAATCAGGGTCAAAATGTCGATGGCAAGCCCATCGGTATTCTGATTTTTGACTACAAGGCAGACTACATTAAGCAGGACTTTGTTGAGGCCACCAACGCCAAAGTTTTTGACCTGTTTAACCTGCCTTTTAATCCTCTGGCACTGTTTGGCAAAAAACCGATGCTGCCGGTACACACTGCTAACCTGTTCCGCACCACACTGGCCACGGCGTTTAACTTGGGTAACAAGCAGCAAAACAAGATTCGCACACTGGTGCTGGATGCTTACGAAAGAGCAGGCATTAAACCTCAGGACCCAACCACCTGGAACCGTCCATCCCCAACGGTTCAGCAAGTGTGGGACCTGTTTATGGATCAGGAAAAGGTAGAAGAGGATTCTCTTTATGCAGCCTTGTCGGACCTGATCAGCTTTCAGATTTTTCAGCCGGACCCAAGCCAGACCCAGTCGCTCTACGACCTGGTGGACGGCGTGACGGTGATTAACCTCTCGGGTTACGACTCCCAAATCCAGAACCTGGTGGTCGCCATGACGCTGGATATTTTCTACAACCAGATGCACCTGCAGGGCAGCTCAAAGTTTGAATCGCCTTATCGTCAGCTCTCCAAGTTTGTTTTGGTGGATGAGGCAGACAACTTTATGAAGCAAAACTTCCCCAGTCTGCGCATGATAATGAAGGAAGGCCGGGAGTTTGGGGTGGGCACCATTCTCTCCACCCAGGAGCTTAGCCACTTTAAAACCAGTGAAAATAACTATGCAAGTTATGTACTGAGCTGGGTGGTACATAAAGTGAATGAGATTAAGGCTCAGGATGTGCGTATGGTGTTTAAAACCAGCAGTAAGGCGGATGACGATAAGATCATTGAGCAAATACAGGGGTTGGATAAACATACGTCGCTGTATCTTGGGGGTGGGGATAGGGTTCGGACTATTAAGGATAAAGCGTTTTGGGAGTTGGTAAGTAAATAATGGAGCTTAATCTTAATGTATGGAAGCGCGGAGATCAGCGAGCGGTTCATAAACCGCTCCTGCTCTTGTATGTGCTTTCACAATATCAAAAAGGGCATGATCGTTTTTTCACCTTTAAAGAAATTGATGAACCGCTCAGGGATTTATTGATTGAATTTGGACCTTATCGAAAAGCTCATCATCCTGAATACCCATTCTGGAGATTAAAGAATGATGGTTTTTGGGAGCTAAAAAATCATGAAAAAGCCCAACCTCGTGCTAGTAATACGGACGTAAAAAAGACAGAACTTCTGAAATACAATGTTGCCGGTGGACTTACTCAGAAAGAGTTTGATGACATCGTCAACAATCAAGACAAGTTGGCTCGAACTATTGGTGCACTTCTGGAACAGTTTTTCCCTGTTACGATTCATGATGACATTATTGAAAAGCTGGATATTCAGGAGTACCTGAATAAACCACATAAACGGGATCCAAGCTTTCGGCATAAAGTACTAACAGCTTATTGTTATAAATGTGCAATTTGTGGATTTGATTGTAGATTAGGACGTGATTCTATCGGACTTGAAGCAGCGCATATCAAGTGGCATCAGAGTAACGGTCCATCATCTATTGATAATGGAATATCACTGTGTTCCTTGCACCATAAAGTTTTTGACAGAGGGGTTATTTCAATTGATAGCTCATTTAAAGTTATTATTAGCGATCATGCTTACGGTGGGGATGCTTTCACAGCACAAATCACAAACTATGAAAACAAAAGCATCCTAACCCCCATCAAAAACATTCAAAAGCCATCAACCCTGTATTTGGAATGGCATAGAAAAAACATTTTTTCAGGTAAAAGCCATGATTGAAAACAGAAGATTAAATGACTATGGAAAAGTAAAAAAAGGAGTTATAGCCATAGCAGGAATTGCACTTTTATGTGCAGCAATAGCAGCTTTAAAGTATCGATTATTTTTCCCAGGATCAGTTATAGCCGATCATGAAAAATGGGGGCAATTCGGTGACTTTTTTGGAGGCACACTAAACCCTATATTTAGTTTATTCTCATTACTAGCCATTTTATGGACATTAATCATACAATCTAGAGAACTTTCAGAGTCAACAGAAGCATTCAAGGATCAAAGTAAGCAAATAAAAAAACAGTCATTTGAAGCCACTTTCTTTTCAATGATAAACTTAAACAATGAAAACATAAAAACAATAAAGATCGAAGAAAAAAACATTCAAGGAAGAGAAATATTCAAAGAAGTATACAAAAACCTAGAATACTATTACGCTTTAGAAAAAGATAAATCATTAAATGAAGAAGATGAATCCAAAATACTAAAGAAAGCTTACAATACATTTTATGCAAAAAATCAAAATACCATTGGCCATTATATAAGAACTTTAAACCAAATATTTGTGTTCATTCACGACACATCAGAAGAAGAAATTCTAAATAGTGACAAGACAAAAGAAACAATAGAAAAAGAAACATTGAGATACTGGCATATCATAAGAGCTCAACTTACTAATTTCGAGCTATTGATTTTATTTTATCACTCTGCAACACAAAGAAACTTTATCAAAAGATCACTTCTATCAGAGAAAAATATTTTTGACCACATCGAAAAAAATGATCTTTTAGATTTCGATCTTCACAAAAATCATCTATAAGGAATAATCACATGATTGTAGATCCTGGACGCCAGCTCGTAACCAAAACATGCAGTATTCGAGATGTTTTCAAAACCAGCTATTATGAAGTACCCGCTAACCAGAGAGTTTACAGCTGGAAAGATGAAAATAGACAAAGACTATGGGATGACTTGCTTTCCACAATCGAAAAAAGCGAGAAAAAAGATGACAATAACAATGATTACCTACAAGGACACTTTCTTGGGGCTGTAGTAATAATTGGAGGGGAATCTTCGAATGAGAATACTCGATACAAGATCATTGATGGTCAACAGCGATTAACTACAACAACAATCCTTTCAGAATGTCTGCGTTGCTACATCGAAGATGTCTCTGATAGAAAAATACGACGTACTTTAGAGAACTACCTTGATGATTGCGTTGTTTCTTTAAGATCTAAAGATGAGGACATTCAGCGAATTAAATTAAACAGAGGAGATGATTTTTACAGAAAATGCATCCTTGAAAAGGAAACTAAAGAAGATAAAATACTTTTTTTACAAAGCCAAATGCTTCCCGAAAACTCAGTACGACAAAATATAAAAGATACATTTTTATTTTTTTTTGAAAAAATTGACAATTATATAAAAAATGGAGATAGGGATGACAAGATTAGAATTCTTACTGAGACAATTACCAACGACTTTTATCTACTTCTAGTAAAAACTGAAAAAGAGTGGATGGCTTACAGTCTATTTGAAACACTTAATGATAGAGGGCTAACGCTATCTAAAGCCGATCTTATTAAGAATGTTTTATTAGATCACTCAAAAGATGCTTCCAAGGATTCCTCAGAAGAAGTAAAGAACAATTGGGATGAGCTTTTGGATGCATATGAGGAATTAGATGATAGCAGATTAGATCTACCACAAATAATCCAATACTCCTACAGCTCACGATACAAAAAACTCAACAAAGAAAAAATTTATGAAACCATATCTGAAAAATTAAATAACAATATAATAGAACCTTACCAACTGAGCCACCAACTAAAGATAGACTCTATAAACTGGAAAGATTTTTACTTAAAAAATATCCCCGACTGGAGTGAAGAACTGACTAAATCGTACCACTCAATTATTGACATCAATTGGAAGGAACACTGTACTCCGTTCATCATGGCAACAATTGAAGTATGTGAAGGAAATATCAAAAAAATTGAAAATTGTATTAAACTCTGCGAAAATTACCTTTTCAGACAGGGAACCATAGTTAAAGATTCAGTTTTGACTTTACAGTCAACCTTTTCTTTAGCAGCCCAAACACTCAGACATACAAAGAGTATAGAGGAAACTTCAGACATATTTAAAAGAAAGAGTCCTGACGACAAATTCATAGAGTTATTTAGAACAGCCACACCTAAAAATCAGAAGCAAGGATTCTATGTACTTAATAAAATAGAAAAGCATATAAACCCATCAAATAAAATCAGAGTCAACGATATAAATGAATCATTTTGCTTAGATTACATAGTACCTAAAAAGCCATCCTCGATTTGGAAAGGCATAGAAAACGAGCCAAACTTCCAAACAATTTCGCTACAATATGGCAACCTCACGATCATTCCGATAGACATGAAGAAACATATCAAGTCATCTAGCTTTGCAGACAAGCTAAACCCAAGTATAGAATCTAGCTACGCTAATACGGAGATTAGCTTGAATCGTCAGATTGTAGATCAACACTTAAAATGGTCACAAAACCATGAGTGGAGCCTTGAAGCAATTAAAGCAAGACAAAACCAGTTTGCTACAGAGTATGCTCCCATTATTTGGTCTCTGAACGTATAGCATACATAACAGATAAGGTGGCTCACGCCACCTTCCCTTTACACTTCACAAATAGATCCCTCAGATGATTCACTCCAGAGAATAAACCTAAACCATCATCCACCAACTGAGCTACTACTTTTCCAAGATCGTGCTCTTTAACTTGTTGCCGAATTAACATTGCATATACTTCAGCATCATCACCAAGTAGTGTTGATGTTGCTAGTGCGTCTTTAACACCATCCTGCTTAGAACTAACCCCATTTTTTAAAGAACCTATTTCAAGAGCATGGGCAATTGCCAATCGTGCAAGTGCATTTGGTCTAAGGCCTGTCCGCCCTTGGATAATGCCAAGTGTGTCCTCAGCCTTCTTTGACAATTTAATGCGATTAGGCAACATCAGGGATACACTCCTTTACAACAGATTCTTCTACCAGGCTTTGCCCAAAATACTTACGTTCCAAGAATTCAGAGTGCCCTTCTTCCGGAAAATACTCAACCTCATAGATATGTGAAATATGAGGCTGCAACGTCTTGAAATAAGCCTGATCAATCTCCGTATCTGTGGACAGGATCACCACCTGATGACTGGCTGTTGGGAAGTAGTTCTCAACCAGCTTACCCCGATGCTTGCTGTCCAATCGACCAAGCGGGGTATCAATAATCACCGGTAATTTACGGCCTGAAGTTCGTGCCAGTGCTTCAAGTATCGCTATAGCAAAAATCTGTTTTTCACCGGCAGAGAGCTGCTGTTTGCTGATCTCGTCACCGTTCTTGTTTAGCAGGCGAACATCAAATGTCTTCGGATCAATCTTGGCCTGCAGGCTGATATCATCTTTACGAGCCAGCTTCTGGAAGGAGTTGGCAAACTCCTGCTCTAATTGAGCAACTTTATTCTCCGTTGCCTGACTGGCAAAGTCATTTAGCAGTTCACGAGACCGCTTGGCTATCTGATAGGCTCGAGTGCTGGAGGACTTAGAGCTGAATTCCTGCTCTTTCTTCTGCATTTTACGCATCAGGTCCATCGCTTCACGGAGTGCCTTACGCGCTTCTTCTCGGGCTAATTGAGCTTGCCCAGTGAGTTTAGCTTTTTCGTCATTAAACTTACGAAGCTGTTCCAGTTCATCCTCTAAAAAAGCCTCATCTGGCGCTCGTTCAAGGTTTTTACTGGCATTATCTAACTGATGTTGAATATCAGCCAAATTATCACCCAGCTCTAACATCTGACGACGGACAGTCGGTAAGACCTCTTTAACCAGGTGGCGGATACTGGAAAACTGTCGCTCAGAACAGTCATGAATCACATCTACCGCCTGTACATCAGCAAAAATATCTGCGAATGCCTGCTCTACAGCGGACTCTACCGCCTGTTTATCCTTGAGAGTGTTTTCCAGTGACTTTTTCAGAAGGTTAAGCTTCTTCGTCATCGTCACTTTTAACAATTGCTGCTTTTTATAATCTTGCTCACGTTCAAGCTGAGCAAGTAATTCCTCTACCCGCCCCATACTGAGAACCAACGGAAAGGTCGATCCCATACAGTCTCGCAGCTGCGCTTCAAGCTGTTTCTTTCCTGCCAGCAAAGCATCAACACGCTCCTGCTCTTGTGACCGGGAACGGGCCCACTCTCCACCCTTGCTTGAGATATAGCCCTCAGACTTCTTAATTTTACTATCGAGCCCCTTCACCTGTCTTATGGCTTCGCTATAGTTATCCATCGCTTTTTTATATAAAGCATAGGAAGACTCATAAGCAACCTTGAGACCAGCCATTTCCTTTTGATGTGCTTCGGGCATTGCAGCAGTATTTTTTTCCCGTATATAAATGGCAAGGTCATCCCGCATACGGTTAATCACATCCAGCCCCAGCAATTTTCTAATTGCCGCTCCCAAAGCTTTACCGGAAGTATCATCTGCCAGCTCTGCAATCTTTTCCCCATCGAAAAAGAAGAGGTCTGACACACCTATGGGTACCAGCTCATTAAGAAAGCCCTGGCATTGCTGTTCACTCAGCTCTTCAAGCAGCACACCATCTTTTTCAATTTTTAAGATTTCAGACACTGTCTCATCGGAACTTCCTGCATCAACAGTCCACTCACGCTTAACGGTATAACGGGATACTTCACCACGGGTCGCATAGCTAAACGCCAGATGGATACGGGCAGCGTTCGCCTGCACCAAAGAGTTCCTGCTTTTATGGATAGACTCTCGCAGATAGGCATGATACTGCTTATTTGATACGTTACTGCCCAGGCTATGACGACCATACAGAACTAATCGAATGGCAGTCAGCGTGGTGGTTTTACCCGCACCATTCAAACCACCAAACAGAATAATGGGGCGCTTGCGATTATTGCGAGTACGGGGAGCCAGTGAGATTTTTTCTTCACCCTTGATTACCCGGAAGTCACAAATTTTTAACTCTTCCAGGATCATGCCAGTTCCTCTTTTTTCGTCAGTTCCTCGTACATAGTTCGCAATTCATTCATCTCTTTGTCGTAACTATCAAGCTTTCTGAGGCTCTCTATTCGGTAGTCATGACTATTGTCGGCATCCCAATCCTGCTCTAACAGACTTTCCATTTTCCTGAGTAAACCACGCCTCACACTCAAACCTTCCATAGAAAGTTCAAGCTCAATCAGTTTCATAATGAGTTCAGCCGGAACCTGGTGCTGCTCTTCCAGCTCTTTCAATAAATCAGCATCTGGCTTGGTAAAAGCCCCCGCATCATTCTCTACCCAGTCCAGATCTTCACCATAAACCCTTCGGTAAATAGCGGGCAGATGGTCTGTCCAGTCAGGATCCAAAGGATCATGAAGCCACTCAATACGGATAGCATGAAGCTCCGACCGAGTTATCAACTCAATATCATGACCGTTTGCACGCAAATCCCTTTCAATCGTTAACAGTTCTTCCAGCCACTCCTGGCGAACAATCATTTTGTATGGACCAAAAGCCCGCTTAATATCACGAGAGCCATCTTCATTAACATTACGGCTACGGACATAACTGATCCGACCATCACGTCGCCGCTTGTTACGCAACTCCTCTTTATTTTCTGGCTTCGTGCTATCCCAAAGCTTCTGACGAAAAACCAGTAACTTATCCATCCAGGTAGCACCATTTTCGATAAGACCTTCAATAGCCTTATCTTTAGTTACCACCGTACAAGTCCAGCAACCGAAACGGGAGTTACCACAAGACGGGGTACTGGTATCAATCACCAGTGGACATTCACCAGAGTTCGACCCTTTATAAAGATCAAACAGCTCACGGTTGGTGCCGCCCCAAGGTGCATACGTTGACAACAGATACATCCACACCTCATCGTGCGTCCAGCTCTCGATAGGCATGTAGGTAAAGGCGCCTGGCAATGACGAATGCCGGGATAACAGGCTTCCATCAATTTTATGCTTGGCTATCACCTGGGCTCGGGAGGAACTTTCCTGGCTTCGTGAACCAAGAACAACAATAACCTCACCAAACCGGGCTACTTTATCCATGATAAACTCACTGACCGGATCAATCTTCATCCGTTCAGTACACCACCGGAAAGATGTGGTTGGAGCAGGATAACCTTTGCCCAGAAGGTTTACCCAAAAAGTCTCATTAGTCTTAGGAAAAACCTGATGGGCGCTAATTGGTAGCCCTTGCGCTTTGGCCCCAGTATTTATGGCATCAATAACATGTTTGATCTGATCCACGACAACCGGTGTTTCAACCAGCGTATCGGATGACACGACATAGATGTGTTTGTGGAGCTGGTCTGACTCAAGATAAAGCAGGGCCGTATATATCAGCGACAGGATTGTCGTTGAGTCTTTACCGCCAGAAAAACCGATAACCCAGGGCTTATCATCATGCAGATAAAGTTCCTGAATCTCGTGGAGTAAATTTTTCAAAGGACGACCTGCATAAACAGACATATCATCTGCCAGCATTTCGTCTATGCTGCCGTACAGCATGTTTTCAGTGGTCATTGATCAAGAGACTCTTCGAGGGCTTCATCCTCAGGGTTTAGCCGTACACCGAGGGTTTTCCGAATAACATTTGCAGTAAGAGTTACACTGGTACGAGCCTTACTCAATCGACCATGATGCAGGGCCCGGCCTTCCCATAGATCCGAGTTCGCACGGGACCAGTCTATCGTTCCCAGTTTGGGTATATATTCTTCCCACTCTGCCGGATATTGACTTAAAAGATCAGCACCAGCACACCCCAAAGCGTGGAGAGCTACCCCGTGTGAGTGTACATAATTCTGCCGCAATTCTGCAGACTGGATTTCTCGCTTTTCTGCAGCTTGCCAGTCCGGCATCGACTTACTCACCAAGTCCCAATACCTAGCCGCCAACTCCATCTCTTCATCGGAAATTGAGTCTTTTGCGCGCTTGCGCAACAAACTTCGGCTGGCCAGCTTGATGCTACTGAGAGCAAATAATTTGATGCTGCGGTTAGAAATACTGGACTTTTCCATCTCCGTCAGCTTCTTAAAACATGGGACATTATCAACAATGTATCGTGCCATGGTTGATGACGGGTCGCGATGGTCGTACAACGTGCTGAGTGAATCACTGGGGCGTACAGCATGTTTATTCAAATCAGCAAACATCTGCTGACTGCGTTTCAGCCCTTCATCAATGAAGAAAAGCACGGGAATATTATCATGCCCAAGCTCACTATTTTCTTTTAACGCCGACTCAATCGCTGCCCGACGATGCTGACCATCATTGATCAGAATTTGTGCATCCATAGGCACCGAAAGCAAACCAAGGTTTGCTGCAACACCAGTATCCGCAAAGGGTTCAAAATTAACCTGATCATTGATTGAGGCTGTAATAGCAGACAATGTGTAATCATCCACATTATCCAGTAAGTAAGACGCTAGGGCAGGCAATCGCGATTTATTCAAAATCCTTTGCGCCCGGAGTTCAGGAGGAACTTCCTCTTCATCAAAAACAAAGATTTTGGGTATCAACCTCATTGGACACATGGCGATATAGCATGGTCGCCCTGCCTGTATCCCCCTGACGGCGGGAAATTGGTGGTAATACTCGCTCACTTGTTGGCGGCTCATCACTCCACCTGTTCGAAATAATTTAACATACAAAAGCGTAATTAATGAGCAACTATAACATACAAGTAAACGAGGTATCTTTATTTTTACGAACTCATAGTTTTGTTCGTAATTTGTTCGGTATAGATATCTGAGCTGTACTGAAGCCCATCCACAATAGAAAGAAGAAAATCGACCTTGTAACTGACTGAGTGCAGTTTTTTTCAGTCTGTCTTGTGACATACTCGCACTTTTAGAAATCATGTGCTCCAGCCAAAAGGACAAAAACCCCACCGGCCAAGGACAGCAGTAGAAGTAACTGAAGACGTGTCAACACTTGCCCATATCCGCTCACTTTACACGGAGCTAACCAGCCCAAAGAACGACAAGAATACGCTGGTGATTCCAAAAACTGAACTTGGCTGGGGTACCTGCCTGAGTTACCACAGCATGGACGACCTGCCCTTTATTGATGGGAAAGAGAAGGTTGTCCTGTTCAGTTCAAAAGAAGCAGAGCAACAATACCTGAAGCTGCAGGATGATAGCCTGAACGGTACGATTGCACTGTTCAACAGTTTCGCCTACACACCCGGTACCAAACCCTCTGCTGTACCTCCCTGCGCCCCTCTTGAACTGGTGATTACTCTGCTACGAGCAGGGCATACCCAATTTGAAGATTTTTCCACAACATTAAAGTTGAGGGGGCTTGGAGCACACGAAAGCTACTTTCTCGCCTGGTACGCTTACGGATATTTTTCCCCAGACCTGGAAGATGTACATAAAAAACGCATGTCCCTGGCCGAGTTCATTAACAAAGAAAAACAACCTTCAGACTCAAGCCCTGTTACTGATCACCTCAGCGATGATGAGCAATTGTTTAAAAGGCTTTGGGACAGTACGCAGCATGAGAATACACTGGTTCTCCCAAAAACGATCCCTAATAGAAATGATATTCTGATACGCCAGAGCAGCCTGAAAGGTTCATTCCTGTTTACCCGTGACCATATTGTTCTGTTTACCCATATTGCAATAAAAAAGCAGTTCCTTGCAGAGAACCGAGCGCTTCAGCTACAGGGCAAGCAAAGTTACCTTCTGACTATTGAGCTTCCGAATACAGCTTCCTCTCTGGAAACCACCCCCTCGGAGGCCCCCTCTGCAGAGCCATCGGTCACAGAACAGCAAGCCGGCCCTGAAGCAGATAAAAGGTATTCCTCCCAAACAGATACTGCACAGAAATCGCAGTCAAAACCTTTTCGCCCTTATTTCTTTAAATCTCTTGAGAGCCTTGAGCAGTTATTTAATACCAACAGCTCATCAGAAGATGTCCTTCTTAACTTGCAAATTGAACTGGAAGCCAGGCAGACAACGGGGGCCAAAAAACTACTGCAAAAGGTTCAGGCAGCATTAAAAAATGTTCCAGGCCCGAATGAAGCGACCACTTCAACCCATCAGGAAAGAACGGCTCACAGCGTTAACAGCCTGGCCCATCTCTACCCCATTGAGAATCCGATAGAATGCAAACGTTTTTATGCCCAGTCCCTCAGTGCTGCCATTGAAAAAAGTGACCTCCCTTCAAGAACCAAGAGCGCCATTAACTATTGGAAAACACAGGGCAAACTCAAATACAAAACCATTGGCGACTTTTATACGTCACCCGATGGCGGGCGAGACTTGTGCAGCGTTCCAGGTATTGGCGATAAACGCTTTGAACGCATTCGTGACTACCTGATATCTCTGGCACCACAATCTCTGAGTAACCAGAAGGAGGAGAGTGGCAGCACTGAGGAAGTAGCAGAAAAACCTTCACCAGTGAATATGCACTCCTTTCTGAACCGCCACTGGACAACCCCAACGGAAGATATCCTGCCTGACGAACAGCACCGGGATAACTCAGTTTTATCGCCAGAGACAGCTCCAGCCTGTGCCAGCACACCTGAGGATAATCCCGGGGAAACCAGTGTCCCCTTACCTGAATACACGACGCTCGCTAACAGAATCCGAAAAACACTGCCCGTCAGCGACTTTCAGATCATCATGGGCCGTGGGGTGCAGGAGCTGCAATACGACCAGCTGGGTCAGCGCCTGAATATGTCGCGCCGGGATGTACGAAAAAGAGAGCAGATGTTGCTGAATAAAGTGAGCCAGAGCAACCAACCGATGCTGGAAAGTTTTATAACCGCGCTAAACCAGCATCTTGATGCCACCGATGGGGATTCCACACTGGAAGCTGCAGGGGAGGTAACCCACCTACCCGCCCATCAGCTTAAGTTACTGATCTATTTCGCCAATAATCTTCAGGAGCAGCCCTGCTGGATTGAGGGCAACCGACTGGTTCGCCTGGATCAATAACGGTCCTTAATCATCTATCGATCAGCAATGCTTTCACCATTTTTTGAGATGTAGAGTAATGTTCAACACTGGGCACTCACCGGAAGAAAAAGCGCAGATTCTCACGGATATGATTCGTGAGCGCAGCGACAAGCCGCTGGATAAAAATACACTGCAGAGCATTATTCATGGTTTGCTGCTGGATTTTCAAAAGCAAACGTCATCCACCGACCGATTGATAACCCTCAGCAGTCTTGCCAAGGTTGCCAGTGTTACCAAGTCTGTCAGCCCTATCATCGGGAAAATGCTGCAGAAACTGCAAATTCCATTAGAAGGGTCTCTTTCCACACTGAGTGATGCAGATCAGCGTTTCTATGTCGCCAAATCACTGGAGTGGTTTGAACCGGAGGAATTTCTACCCTTTGCCGCCTATGAAGCGATCCGTGAAGAGACCGGAGAGCGTGTCAGAACAGAGCTGGTTGGGCTGATTTTCAATTACTCCAATAACCTGAAAGCAGCATTTGCAACACTGTATCAGGGCTGCCAGGCGTTCATTGAAGAGTGCCAGAAGGATGGTAGCACCAGGCTGCTTTCGGAGTCTTCACTCAGCAACCGGTTTCGACGACTGTTTAACTGTGTTGATGACATTCTAAAACAGCGTTCACTGCCAGCCGGGAATGCTGCCGGTGTAACACTCTCCCGATTTATTGGCAAAACATTCAGTCATCTGACAGCCAGCCAGACGACCGATCGCTGGCCTGCTGCGGATGCGGCTATTTCCCTGCTGCAAACGTATCTGCGATCACACTTTTCTGTGGTGGTTGAAGCCACCAGCTATGCCTCACTGACCAAGATAAAAAGCTGGTTTAAAGCCGAAGACTGGTTAAGTTATTGCAGCGAGTCCAACGCGGCCAGGCTGCTGAATAACGATATAGAAGAAGCGTTAATTCTGCTGGCCCGCTTTGGCCGTGCTGATCGGGATATGATGGATTGTTTTATTCAGATTCAGGGTAACCGCGATAATGCCCAGAAATCGTTAAGCCGTGTGGTTGAACAGCACCCGGATATCCCTTCTGATCTCCACGAGTGGCTGACCAGGGCCGGCGTGGTAAAAGCTCAGAATAGCAAAACAGAAGACCTGAAAAACCGAAGTATTGAACAGCAGACCGATAACCTGACGGCTGATTTATTACTACAGGCGGGTCTGCTTTCACCCCGTTTGAAAGTGTTTTCAGACGATGCCCTGCCTACCTTGCAAATGTTCAATCCCGGGGCTGCGGGTCAGGTTAAATACCTGCTGAATGCTAATAAAGAGATCTTGATGACTGTGCGCCAACTGGTGACAACCCGGAATCTCAAGGCAAAAGGTCAGATCAATGATGTTCTGGAGTATCAGGCAGCGGAGCATGAGGTTACTGGCGGTCATAAAGCCGGCACTCGAAAAGTACGGGTCCTGCGTCCTGCCGTTGAACGAAAGGATGGACAGAAAACTGCCATTGTGCGCAAGGCACTGGTTGAAGCGATGGAATCAGGAGAAGACTTATGAGCCATCAGGATTGGCAGCTGTTAATCAGCAATTTGATCGCCCGTATTGAGATTGATGGTGTTACCGGCCAGAAGCGATTGCCCGGCATTATCACCAATGCCGAGTATGCTGCCTTGCAAGGCAGCCTTGAACAATTTGAAAACGGTTCCACGCCACAAGAGTCACCACATCAGCCAGCCACTATTGAGCATGAACATCAGCAAAGCGCAATTGAAGAATACCACTTTGACTTCAATTTTGGTGAAGACTCTGAGGTTGAAAGCACCATTGCTCCGGAAGAAAAGCCTGAAGAAGCAATCGTCCTACAAGAAGACGGTGACAACTCAGTAAAGCTGGAACTGCAAAGCACGCTTATTGATACTGCCGACAATGGCACAACCTACCTGTGCATCGACTTTGGTACTGCACTTTCCAAAGCCTGTATGGTCACCAGGGATGATGGTTATGAAGAGGTTCAACCATTACCCCTGGGTAAAGAAGCCGGGCAGGAAAATTATATGTTCCCTGTCGTTTCTTCTGTTTACATAGGATTGGACGACCGCATTTACTTTGGCCAGAAAGCCATTGACCGCAGTCTGGAAGAGAGAGGTACGGCTGCACATGCCCGTTTTGACTCCCTGAAATCTTATATGATGAGCCATCCGGAAGAGGAGTGCCTGGATACAGTTATTGCTGAACCATTCTGCCCTGCTGGCGTCAGTTTCTCCGTTGGTGCACTGATCTCATTTTATTTAGCCTATGTTACTGACCTGATCGATCAAACGGCGATGGCGGAATACGACCTGCTCCCTTACACCTTGCGCCGTTATGCCATGCCTTGCTTCCCTGATAGCCGTAAGGCCTGGGTTGAAAAAGAGCTTGCCACCTATCTGGCTCGCGCACAGATTCTCGGCGATACCTTTAGTGACGAGTGGTATGAAGGTATTCCTGTCAATAAAGCGACTTCCGCCTGGCAACAAATTCTGAAACTGCCTCAATTACCACGTTTTCTGGTTGATGGCTCTGTTACCGAACCGCTGGCCGTTATCTCCAGTCGGATAAGTCCAGACTCTTCCGTTACCAGTAAAGCCCTGATGGTTGTGATTGATGTGGGTGCGGGCACTACCGACTTTACGCTGTTCCAAATGAATGTAGATGCTAAACAACAGCGTTATCAGGCAATAGAAGTGGACGGTTCTGCCATTAGCCTTAATAAGGCGGGAGATTATGTCGACCAGGTTTTGATGTCCACCCTACTCAAGCAGGCCAGCATTACCGTCAGCCATCCGGACTATAAAGCGATTGTTCATGACATGAAGCTGAAAATCCGTAGCATGAAGGAGCGGCTCTTCAAAGAGAAAACGCTGGAATATTATCTTTTTGATGGCTCCGCCGGTGATATTTCTCTTGAGAGCTTTATCAACCTGCCAGAAATCCGTGCTTTTGCCAAGGACCTGCAAGATACCTTTATGCGCGTTCTCGATTCGATTGATCCATCCTGGCTGACGGATAGCCAGCAAGGATCCATCAGCGTCACTATTACCGGAGGTGGGGCCAATATGCCTATGCTGCAGGAGTTAACCAGAGGACAGGTTTATATTCACGGTATTTCGCTGAACAGATCTTCGCCTACCCCCCATGTTCCGCAATGGATAGAAGACGAAAGCGACCTTCTGGCCCAGGAGTATAACCAGTTGGCTGTATCTATCGGTGGCGCTCGCAAGAATGTCATCAATCGTCAGGCTACACAGAAACAGTACAGCGGCTCACGCCTGTCCCGTACTGCCGCAAACCTGGAAGTTTCCATCGCCCGGTAACCACTGAACACATTGCTGACGGATCTCTACGCTCATGGATGCAAGTATTATTAAAAAGGCATTACAGGCAGGACCAAAGGATCTTAAGGACCTGGCCCTTGCCACGGGTTTGAAGCGTAAACAGCTGGCCTTGTTTCTAAGTAATTCTGATGATTTTGTACTTGCCAGCGGTTTATGGGGACTGGCTGAAGAACCCTCAGATGTTAGAAACATCCCTGAAGTGAAAGACGCTACAGCACCAACAACAAGAGAGTTCGGGTCAGATATTAGTCTGAGGGAAAAGCTACGCAAGGAGCGGCAAGTAAAACACCAACAGCGGCAGAATGTTACGGCCAGTGAAGGTAATTCCACTCCGTCAGCAGCACTGCCAACCGTTGCTGGCATTCGTGAGGCTCTAAGATTAGAGGCAGAAGCCATCCCCAAAAAGATTCGTTTCCAGATTCTGAAGCGGGAGAAAGTGGATGTATTCTGGGTATTAACCATCAAGCCCAATGACTCTATCAACACAACTATCGATGAGAGCCTTGAAGGCGCGAAAGTCTGGTGGCCAGTGAAAGGTGGCGCCAATGGCCAGGCCGATATCCTGGCAGTACTTCCGGAGGAGCAACAAATCCACCTTCGTTTCTGTACCGCCCCACCACCAGAAAAAGAGGAAGCGATCTTTATTTATCTCCCCAGATATATCGATGCCATTATTGATATCTGGAAAAGCAGCTGGGCAGAACGTTGTATCCTTTGGCTGAAACAGGCCCGTACACCAGAAGCAAAGTCAGAAACTATCGATGTTTCCCCTGCTGCCTTTCCTTTATTACGAAAAGGGCAGAAAGCAATATTCCAGCAGCTCGGCTGGCCCATTTCCTTTTTATGGGGACCGCCCGGTTCCGGTAAGACCTATACTCTGGGTGCACTGCTGGCCAGCTTTATGGTTCAGCACCCGGAGAAAAAGGTTCTGCTGCTCAGCTCCACCAATACAGCTGTTGACCTTGCCCTGGTTTCCGTTGATAACGCTTTGGCTCAGCTAACCTCCGAAAAATCGCCTTATGCTGCCGCTGCCAATATTGCACGAAATCGTACAATTCGCCTGGGTAACAATTTCAGGGCCGGACATTTTAAAAACAGGGAGCATCTGATACCCGCTGCTGACAAGAAACTTCTGGATGAACTCAGGCAGCTGGAACTGGAAGAACCACCAAAGGAAAACGTTAAAGATTATGCTTTCTGGCGACAAGCCCGGGATGCATTAAGAAAAAAGATTAAGGCACACTCATTGCTGTTGCTGAAAAATAACCAGCTGGCGGCTCAAACCACTACCCGTGCCGCGTTTACTTTTGAAGAGCTTCAGCAGATAGAATACGACTTGATCGTTTTTGACGAAGCCAGCCAAGTCGGGATTCCTTACGCACTGGCCCTGATGCCATTAGGCAAACATTGTCTTTTTGCCGGAGACTACAAACAGCTGTCTCCTATCTGTATTTCCAAGGCGCAACTGGCCAGAGAGTGGCTTGGCCAATCCATGTTTAAGTATTATCGGAAAAGTGCAGAATGCTGCTGCCTGTTGGATGAGCAGTCGCGAATGGCCGAGCCCATCAGCCAGCTGATCTCCCAAATATTTTATGACGGCGTACTGCGAGTTGCCGATGACGCCAAAGCTAACCGTGAGTGGCAAGCGGCACGGGACAAGGTTGCCGGTGAATCCCCTGTCACCATTCTTGAGGTATCTCAAGACTTTAAATGGTCACAAAAGTACAACGGCCCGATTCGTCACGAGTCAGCCTTGACTCTGTGTGACTATTTGAAATCCTTATTGCCTGAAGAGCGAAAGAACTGTGTTGTGCTAACGCCTTTCAGAGCCCAGCGGGCCTTGATCAAAAATGTTCTGAAGAAAGAGAATTTGGGCACAGTGAATGTCAGTACGATTCACCGTTCCCAAGGGGCTGAATACGACACAGTTCTTTTTGATCCGGTTGATGGGCGGCATAACTTCTTTCAATTCCAGAAATCACTGATTAACGTTGCCCTCAGTCGGGCAAAAGCGAGACTGGTGCTAACACTTTCTGAGGGTGACTGTGCCGAAGATACGTTCAGGAAAATTCGCTTTCTTTCTAAAGAACGCCAACAGTATCAATCGGTAGCTGGGCTGAGCGAGCAACAGATAAAGACTAACTCCGCTACATGGATCGGTAAGGCCGTTCAATTTCGAGGTGTTTCCGGAATTTTTAAGGCGTATAACAACCAACAAGTGATACTTATAGACTTGAGAACTGGAGAAGAACGAAAGTTTTTACTTGAGTAAGCCTGCTTCCGGCCTCTCCAGTTGGGTATTTATTCTTCGCTATACTTTCCCGTTGGCGCCATATGCCACATAAATGAATGAACATCTATCATATCTCGTGGTCTCAGCGGGCTTATTTTGCTTTTGAGCCATTGACTGAAATCCAGAATTTTTTCGTAAAGCTCATAAGAAGGAGTTGCATCATAACGGACTGGGTAACCTGATATATCAAGACATTTTTTTATCATCTCTGGCTAAACAAACATCTGGTTTTCAGGGTCAGATAGAAACAGAAGATATGTCGTATATGACCATTTTCTTATGTTCTGTGTTTTAAGAATTGATACAAAATGATCAAAGCGCTGTGACAGGCATTTCCCCCCATAAAAAATGGTACAACTCAAGCGAAAATACAGGTGAGTTTTCTTTTATAGTGTCCAGAAAGACAGGCTTCTCAAAATTGCCTTGAATAAAATTGGTCAGACCTACTAACTGGGCTATTCGATGGAACAGCTCCGTATACTCTCCAGAGCTGAGCAATTGCTCATACCCAGACCTTCCTAACAATGCCTGAAATTGCTCACAAGCATGAACCTTATGGTTACGTTCTTCTTCAGCCTGACAGTCCCCATAAAAGGCCACCGGGGTTGCGTTTTTCAAAGGTCGCAATCATTCCCGGAATATTACGGTGTTCAAGCTCATTCCCCACTGCATCAAGGATAGTGGCAGCCATATTCCTTGATGATGGAACCTCGAGTTTTTTCATAACATTGTGGAGTACTCTCAGTTCATCAATAGATTTATCTGGCTAATACGTTGCAGCCTGCTGACTTCCTGCGCAGAAAGTTCGGAGTAGCTACTGTTCATACTTCATCTCATTTTATATTCGAAAAATGATCTATCGGCATGCTTGAGCCGTTTGAATAGAGTGAAATTTATTCGCAACCTTACTCACAGAAACGATGCATTAAAAATGCGCTTTACTTTTTTGCATTATGGCACGACAATATGCATGCATTATGGCGAAATATAATTCAGAGAGTTAAGCTATGCCTACATTAATTGGCCGTGATGAGGCTATGGATATCACCCGTGAGCTCAATGATCTATTGCTGGATCAGATGTGGCTAAACACCAATCATGAAAATGTGCAGAAGATGAAACAGCTTCTGTACGAAGAGTCAGACCACTGCCTTATAAATGACCTTTATGCGTATGCGACTGATGCAGTGTGGCTGGGAGGGGATATGGATGAAAAGATTCCCCTGTTTATCGATATGTGCGAGATGGAAGTGCCCCTCTACCTACAGTGCTGTTATACCTATACACATAGCAAGGATAAATTTCTCAAATTACAAAGCCTGTATGAATTGATCCATGCGCGTCTGGTTATTGATGAAGCGGCAGGGGATATAGAAGTTAATGTTCATTGGAAGTTTCTTCCCCATGCCAGTGAAGGTGTGTTAAACCGTCGCCAGGTAGCATTACTGGAAAATAAGAAAGAAGACACCATTCGTAACGCTATGTATGCCGAGGGTAGGGCACGGCTCAAACCGTTTAAAGATAACCTCTATAGAGTTGATGATGTCATTCACTGGCAAAAAGCGATGGGGACGTTTAAGGCCACTCAGTTTCGTCGGGGCGATCCTTGTCGGGAAGACCCATCAACAGGTCTTCAGTTCAAATTATGGCTGCAAGCGTTTGCCAATCCTCATAGCAGCCCTCTGGTTACTTTTGACCAGCTCCGGGAAACGATTACAACAAATCGTCAGACAGCATTTGACCTGTTTTGGAAAAGTCCAGATGAAGACACGCTGCTTGCCTGGTTCTCGTCTCAAAATGCACTCAATCTGGCGTTGTTACTGGACATAAAACCGGACTGGCTAATCAATCAATTGTCTCGTTGCCTTTTAACTGAGCTACCAGAGGACGAGGAGTTCGAAAAGTTGCGCAAAAAAGAGCCCGTGAGTGCTGAATTGCCCGCCACAGCAGAGCTGATAACAAAAACTATTCAAGAGTGTGACTGGATTGAAAGTCACGCCCTTCAGCAAGGGAAACAAAATGCAAAAATGAATGGTTATACATCAGGGAAATATACGTTCACCCATGAACATAATCTGAAAACCCAGTATTTCTGGCTTCCGGTAATAGCCGGTGAACACCTGTCTTTACCCAAAAAACGGTATTTGAAAAAAGACTTGGATCAGTCTGGCAAGTATGGGCGACACAGTGGTTTAAAGAAGTACCAAGAACTGGCCTATGAAGATCTCTATAAAGTTGAAATCCATACTTATGGCGATTTGCAGGATGTCTTGAAAGCACTCAAATCGTAAACCCGGAGTCAATGGTAGGGAGAACCATGATAACCACTCACGCTCAAAAAAGAATGCAACAGCGGGCTATCAGGGCAGAGTTGCTGGATATTATGGATATGGTGGCTATGGAAGGCCACCAACATGGGGGAACATACATACAACAAATCCCTCATAAAGAGCTGGACAGGTTGATTAAAAAAACCAAAAAACTGTTAAAAATACTCAGCAAGGCAAGCAATACCTATTGTGTCAGAGGCGTACATGATTACGTCATTACAGCTGGACATAAAACAAGACCATTGAAAACCACTTATTAACTGATCAGCAATAAATTAAAATCAGGAAAGATATATGTACGATATCAATTTTGAACAGTTTTCTAACACGTTAAAAAATATCAATATCGAAAAAAAAGGGACCCTTCCAGAAAGCCTGAAATTGTTTGATACCGGTAAATTAAGCAGCTATTACGCGCCTTTTGATTACATCAACAAACAGGCGAAGGTTGTTATCTGTGGTATCACCCCCGGAATGCAACAAGCTGTACTGGCTCTGGAAGAAGCCAAGGCAAAACTTAATAACGGTCACTCACTGACGAATGCAAAGCTTGCCGCTAAAGAGACGGCTAGTTTTGGCGGCCCAATGAGAGCCAACCTGATCCGCATGCTTGATAACATTGGATTACCTGAAAAACTGGGAATCCAAAGCGCTGCAGATCTTTTCGGCTCTCGAAAAGATCTGGTCCATTACACCTCAGCACTGCGCTATCCGATATTCGTTAATGGTAAAAATTACAGCGGCACCCCAAGCATGCTGAAGACACCAATATTGAAGCAAATGGTCGACGACTGCCTTGCTAACGAAGTGCAGCAGCTTAGCCCTGAAACTCTGTTTATTCCACTGGGTTCAAAGGTCGAAGAAGTGCTGCGGTACCTGGTAAAACGGGAAGTTTTAAGAGAACAACAGCTACTATCAGGCATGCCACATCCCTCAGGGGCTAATGCAGAGCGAATTTCATACTTCCTTGGAGAGAAAGAAAAACACCTCCTGTCCATTAAAACCAATCCCGACATTATTGATACAAGCAAAGCGCAAATTTTGCGCACTATATCGGGGTTACAGTTGCTGTAGAAAGCTGCCCTGCACTTCTGAGTGAATCAGGAGTGCAGCTCTCAATCGGCTATAAATTACGAGACTTTAAAGAAACGATATCCTTGCACCTTCAAACCAAACCCATGGAGCAAAACTTCTCGTAGGTCATCTGTGGAGAGTCCATAACCATCCATACCCGGTAAATTAAGGCGGGCCAACCGCTGATCAAAACTTTTCTGCCTACTGTAATCGGTAAAGGATTCATCGATAAGATAAGACTTCCAATACAATGGCTGAGGTTCATACTCACTGTACCCGTAGTCAAAAAAGTCCACATGTCGAGATCGCAAATTTATTTTGATACGCTCCATTAGCATTGGTAATGGCTGAGAGTCAAAGCCTTCGTAAACCATCAGGGAGAGTTTTCCGGAGCGGATATGAATCTTTACCAGATCGACCCCATCCGTGTCAGCAAACAGCTGGGCAGCACAGCCAACATAGACTCGTAAAACAGACGGCAAATGATTAATAAATTTACTGTGTAATGTCAGTGAGTGGTTCTCTTCATAAAGCGAGGCGGGTAACTCTTGATGCGCCAGAATACAGGCATTATAAATCAGCTCCGGTTGTGCGATAGAAAAGAGTAATTCTCTGGATTCTTCCTGCGCACGCTTATAATCCCCAAAGAAAGCCTTGATATCTCTCTTCAACTGATCAGGCATATGCCTGTATACCCGTTTTTTATTGAACTGTTGCAAAGCAAAATAAACTCTCAGATCCTCTTTACGCTCTCTTTCAGCTTGCAGCAACTCGTCGGTATTAAATTCCTCCCTAAGAAACTTAAACGCCTTTTTCGGGGAACCGATCACGGCTACCAGCTGTTCACTTTCTGCAAACTCCTCGGCAACAGGCAAGCGACCCAGCTCAAGAGTACACTGCCAAAAGCTCTCAAATAACGTCCTGTTCGCCTCAAGAAGCTGTTGTCTCTTAGGGATACGAACACTTTTATGTACCAGCTGCTTCCAACGGCTCTGGCGTCGCTGCCTGTTTGACAGATATAACTGCTCTTCATCTTTATCCTTAAATATAAAGAAGATTCCGGGAGCTACAGCAATAGGTTCTTCATCCAGAATTTGCTCAAGGAAGATCTGGAGTTCATTCTGGCTGTAATATTTTTGAAAGGTGTTGCGGGAAGTGAGTACACCGTCTTTAAATGGTTTGAATTTATTGATATGCCTTTCACTGGCAATCATTGCCGAAGCAACCAGTAATTTTTTCGTTAACTGCCATGCTCCCTGAACAGCCTCTACCCGCTCCTGCAAATTTTCAATGACATTGATAACATAACCCAGATTAACCAAGTCTCCCGCTTTCCTGGTACCATCAGGCCGCCAGTTAGGATCCCAGCCAGAGCATGTTATCCCGTGGGCCGATAGTTCAGTGAGATCATCACCATGGCCACACCCATAGTCAAAAACAGAATACTCACCGTTTAAAAAGCCGTGCCTGGCCAGCATTTTCATCGGAGCAGAGAATGCATCCCGACTCAACGCTGTTTTGTGACGATCAACCTTATGGGGGGGACTCTCACTAGCATCGACTGATGCTTGGCGAAACAAACGACCATCGACTAATGCATAACCCTTCTCCCGAATTAATGTCTCCCAGCCCTGTTTGAAACCGATTATTCTGGTGTTTTCATACAATCCAGCCTCTTCTCCCTCGCGCGTGATCTCACAGAAATCCTCATAGTCCGGGTGGGAAGTTAGCACCATGTTCTCTTTTCTGTGCAAAATCGGCGGATTGAGGGATCTGGAGAAATCGGTGCTTTTTATTTGATCTCCGGCCAGATTGATACCGGTACTTTTATGCAAGCAGGGGTAGGCATCATCAATAAATGCAGGGTAGCTAAGCAGAGTGACTTTAAAAGCATCCTTGTGGAGACGAACAATATTCCAGTCATCTTCATTAAGGCCAACCAGTGACGCTTGACGGCTAATGAATGTTGCAAGTGCTGGCGATGCCTCGGCCAATGCGTCATAGTGAATATAGACTGCCTTTGGTAAAACCTTACCAACACTCAGCTCCTGAATTGATGACAACCATTGCTCATGATTCATTACCAAAGCGCTCCAGAAACCTCGTTGCAGTCATTGTAGCGGGAACATAACCACGCCCCGCCTTCCTGGGCTGCATCACTGAAACCTGCTGGCAACCTCCACTGCTGTTATAGCTCAAGTGTATGGGCCTGTCTGGGGCATAAAAATAGAGGCGATCAAATGGCAGGTGTTCTGCAATCCACAAACTTATCTCCAGAGATGAGATATCCGGAACAAGAAAATCACAGGCAGCGCCACCGCGAGTACAAACCCTTTCCTTTTTTTGATTGAGTTCATAGCAGGCATGTTGATCAAGACTCGGGTAAATAGCGGCTATTTGATGATTGGCGCTTGCCAATCGTTTTCTTACTATAGCCAACTCAGGAGAACAGAAACCATAGGTGAGCGTGATTTCACCAAAGCGTTCGACGACTGGATCCAATAACTCTCGCGCCAATGCGGCAAGTGCATCCCAACTGGCACTATCTAACGGCAGATTGGAAATACCCAAAGACTGACAGGTTTCACCGCACTCAATGAGCGAGCGATAAATAAAATGCTTACTGCATTTATCATCAAGCTTCACCGCTCACCTCTTAAGAAGATTACAGATGACTGCGTTGCGTAATGACTATTCAGAATATGCCTCTACAAATTGTCAACTGCAATATTTGTCATTTGGGCAAGCAAAACCAAGCATTCATTCCAGAACGTCACGTACTAAGCCTTATATTCTTTTTGCTTGATGACAAGATCCATTTTGAAATTTCGATCACTGTCAGATCAGGTCTGGAGTTATGCATCTACACAATATCCAAAAGTGTTGGCAGAAGGTTTAAACCCACCGAATACGGGGATTCACCGGTACGCTGGCAGTGGTTATAGATTGATGTGTAAATTTTTGCTTGCTGATCAATATCCAAATGAATTGAGTCTTCTCGACAATAATCATCCACACAAATCATCACTTGCTTCAATAAGTCACCATAGATGTTTTTTTCGTTTGATGAGGAACGCTGCTCAGACAGCTGGCTGAGCAACGAACCCAGCATCAGCTCCATATCATCAATCGGCTGAATTTGAAGTGAAGGCTTAAGTTTATCATTATCACCGAAGAGGTGTAACGCACCTTGCTCACCCCTGATAATACTTGTTAGCTTATCGCTTGGAATATGTGAGCAAAACCAACCATTTTCTTTGCTATCCGCCTCATCACTGGAAAAATGATAAATTAATGTTTCAGCCAACTTCCGGGAAAAACGACCGGAATACATCTCCCAGCGCCTGTACTTTATTGTGTTCTCTTTATAGATATAACTACTGCGAGTTCCCACTGCCACAACTATCTGTAGTCCATCATGACAAAGATGAACAATGCTTTTGTTCAAATTTTTCAGCAAATTTAAATTGACCATTTTGTTCAGGTCATCAGTATCCAACGCTGTATTTATACAAAAAGGTCTTCCACTTCCAGTAACCAGCCAAGTCAGCTCTACACCTTCGCGGAGATGAACGACACGCAGTATCTCTGACCCGGGAACAACATCCTTTTGCATTTTCTCTGCTGCGCCCTTTGAAACACCAATGGCCGATGCCCAAGGATAAAGTCTACGGCCACCAAGGACGTACTCAAGACGTGACTTGAAGCTGAAGAAGTCAGGAAACCTCCTATACGTAGGATAATAGTCGCTCACAAGACAGAATTCCCCTCAAATACTTGACATAACCCTAAAAAAAAGGGATAATAGAGACCAAGGAAGCAATAAAACCCTTAAAATCGGAAAAACCAATGGCAAGGGATTTTTTCAGGTTTGTTTACACAGGACTAAACCAACAAACTCTCAGACGCCCCGAGAAACCACCAGTTCCAAGGGCTGAGGCGCACCAATAAAGATGCAAACAGTAAGCCTCTGAAGGATGTTATCAAAAGACTCTGGAAGAGACTAGATTCTGTTTTTGCGCCTCCTATTTCTATAAAACATGAACATGGAGGTTCATATGAGTGACACAGCAGTAGCTGTAACGGGTAACAGCCCCAACCTGCCTTCAAGTGAACTCATCACCGAAGAGCAGCTTATGCTCTGGAGCAAATTTAAACGTCAGGCAGATCTGCTGAACTTTTTGCAGATCAACAATATTGTCTATTTCCGTGGCCGTGGGGGGAGCATTTGCACAACCCTGAACGCAATCAACCATTGCCTGCATAATAACAACCAGAACGGGCAGGCTTGGGGATGAGTAGCACTAAAAAAAGGCGCTACCCAACAGACGTCTATGTCTATCGCAACAAATTGGTATATTGGCCGTACTTGGGTTGCATTAACGGTAAGCCAAAAAGAGGCAAACGTCTTATTCTTGGCTCCCCAGATATGCCTGAGGGTAAGATTTATCAGCTACTGAATCAGATTAAAGAGGCCCGCGCCAAAACGATTGAATGGTTACTCTCTGCCTATATGGATAGCGAAAAATTCAAAAAACTGGGCAAATCGACCCGCCACAATCGGAAAGAAGTTTACTACCCAAAAATTATTGACAGACGAGGGCCAAACAATGGCGCCCGGTTTGGTGATATTCTCCTGAACAATATAACTCCAGCCATGCTGTTACGCCTTTTGAAAACCTTCAAAGGCAATCCGACCCGCAATCAGATCAAAACATTTATAAGTGCGGCCTGGTCATGGGGAGTATTGGAGTACGAAGATGCCCCCCGGCAAAATCCCGCTAAAGAAGTTCCAAATTTTGAGGAAGAGCCCAGGACTTTCTACATTACAGACGAGCTCTACAGAAAAGTTCGTCGCACTATGAAGCCTCTTTATAGAGCAGCCATGGAAATAGCCTATCAGTGTCGGGCAAGGGAAATAGAAATTTTTGCCCTGACTTATGACGACCTGCTTAAAGAAGGTGTATACCTCAAAAGAGCAAAAGGCAGTATCTCAGAAATCACACTCTGGAATCGCAGACTCCGAACGGCCGTAGCCATGGTGAAATCCATCTGCACTAATAAAAACAGTCAGTATCTTTTTCATGAGCCTGACGGTTCACCCATTGAGCCGCAAAAATTTGCCGGTCGCTTTAAAGACTGCATGCGTCGTCGCGTTGCAGCTGGCAAAATCACACCTGAAGAACGTTTTACTTTTCACGACATGAAAGCCAAAGGAGTTTCAGATCACGAAGGACAGTTTTCTGGTCACAAGACCGAGGAAGGAAGAAAAGTTTATATCCGCAAAGCACCGAAAATCAAAGGGTCGAAATAAGCTACACTGGCCCAGTAAAACACTTGTTTTGTTCTCATTTTTGTTCTCAAACCCGCCTCGCATAAACATATTTTTATATTTAAGTGCTGTAAGCCCTTGGTTTCACTGGTCGGCGTGAGAGGATTCGAACCTCCGACCCTTTCGTCCCGAACGAAATGCGCTACCAGGCTGCGCTACACGCCGAAGCCAGAGCTATTCTAGACATGCAGACGAAACTGTCAATGGCAGCAGAGAAGAATTCAATGAAGCTTTAAGAAGAGAAGTAAGGAAAGGAAATATGGTCGGGGTAGAGAGATTCGAACTCCCGACATCCTGCTCCCAAAGCAGGCGCGCTACCAGACTGCGCTATACCCCGTCAGATGAAACCTATCATATTGTTTTTGAACGATAAGTCAACAGCTATCAGTAAACCATGTCTATTTTTTAAACTTGCTGGTTAAACGGAATATGTTAGCCGCATTAACAGTGGCATCCAGAGCTAATGTCGTAATATCACCGGATGATGCTAATGCGGTCTTTCGTGATTGAGCCTCAGCTATGCACTATCTCTCAATTTACGGCACTTTTTCAAGGTATCAGCAATCAGAAATGCCAGCTCCAGCGCCTGATCGGCATTCAGGCGAGGATCACAGTGGGTATGATAACGATTGCCCAGATGATCTTCCGTCACGGCATTGGCACCACCGACACACTCCGTCACATTCTGACCGGTCATTTCAAAGTGAACGCCACCGGCATAGGTTCCCTCGGCGCGATGGGCCGCGAAGAACTGCTCAACTTCTGAGAGAATTTTTGATACTTCGCGGGTTTTATAACCATTGCTGGCCTTGTAGGTATTCCCGTGCATTGGATCACAGCTCCAGAGCACATTGCGCCCTTCACGCTGAACCGCTTTCAGCAGTGGCGGCAGGCCTTTCTCCAGGTTGTCAGCCCCCATGCGGACAATGATGTTCAATTTGCCGGGAATATTCTCCGGGTTGATCCGGTCAATCAGTCGAATCAGGTCATCCGGTGGCAGGGTTGGGCCTGCTTTCAAACCAATCGGGTTTTGAATACCACGGACAAACTCAACATGACCACCATCGACCTGACGGGTTCGGTCACCCACCCAGAGCATATGGGCTGAGCAGTCATACCAGTTACCGGACAGGCTATCACGGCGGGTCAGCGCCTGTTCGTAAGGCAGCAACAACGCTTCATGGGAGGTATAAAATGCGGTTTCTCGGATGGTGGACGAATGCTCTGCTGAGATGCCACAGGCTCTCATGAAATCCAGCGATTCATCAATTCGGTCAGCCATGTTGCGGTATTGATCAGTCTGTGGGCTGTTTGCAACAAAGTCCAGATTCCAGGCATGCACCTGTTCCAGAGAGGCCAGGCCACCCTGGGCAAAAGCTCGCAGCAGGTTCAGGGTGGAAGCAGCCTGGTGATAGGCCTGCAGCATTCTCTGGGGGTCCGGATTACGAGCCGCCGGGGTAAACTCGGTGCCGTTAATGATATCACCGCGATAGATCGGCAATTCAACACCATTGATGGTTTCAGTGCCAGAAGTTCTTGGCTTGGCAAATTGGCCGGCCAAACGCCCTACCTTGATCACCGGGCAGGCAGCACCAAAGGTGAGCACCACCGCCATCTGCATCATGACTTTAAACGTGTCACGGATGTTATTAGCCGAGAACTCCAGGAAGCTTTCTGCACAGTCTCCCCCCTGCAGCAGAAATGCTCTGCCTTCGGTCGCTTCTGCCAGACGGTTTCTCAACTCATTCACTTCACCCGCAAAAACCAGCGGTGGCATGGCAGCCAGCTCCTGTTCAACCCGGCTCAATTTTTCCTGGTCGGGATATTCCGGCAGCTGGAGCAACGGCATATGTCTCCAGCTATCAACAGTCCATGAATTCATTAAGTCACCAGCTCTTTCACACTCGCTAAAAACAGTCATTCTACCTGAATACATCATCAAGGCTGAGAGGTTTTCCCATGAATAATTATGGAAGATATATCAAGAATTATCGCTGATTAGCCGAACTTAAGACTTTACAAACCCTATCTGGTTTGTTATAAGTTTTGACCGAACAACAATACGCATACTTACTTATCGCTATGAATTCTTCACTGCTTGCCATGATTACCATGAAACCCGGCACCATTATGATGCTCCGGGGGGGTTATCGTGGATAGCTGAAAAGCAGAAACGAGCCCCCGCACCCTAACCGGTCCGGGGGCTTTTTTATGACCATTTGCCACTGACAGGAAATGACAGCGTGAACGAGTTGAACCTTCGACTGATCACCACCAGTGATCCCGGCAGCCTTGAACAAATTCTCCAGTGCAGCAGCGAGAACGGGTTACACCTGAAAAGTTTTGTTGCTGAGCTGAACAGCAAAAAAGATCAGTATGAAATCAAGATGTGCGTTTCCGGTTTTACCAGTCAGCATCAGATTGTTGGCAGGCTGGCTCAGCAGAAACACATCCGTGAGCTGAGCCCGATAAAATCCCGTGGGTTACTCTGAATGACACGAAGCTATTGGCCTCTGGCGACAGGATGCAGGGGGTCTGTTATCCATTCGCTCCATGAGCCGGGGTACAGTGTGGCACCCGACAAACCCGCAAGCTCCATGGCAAAAATATTGTGACAGGCGGTAACACCGGAGCCACAGTAGAAGACAGGCCGGGAGTCGTCGCCAACCAGTGCAGTAAATAGCTCCCGCAAGTGATCCGCTGAAAGAAAGCGGCCATCTTCATCCAGGTTTTTGGCGAATGGATGGCATACCGCCCCGGGAATGTGCCCAGCCTGCGAGTCCAGGGTTTCTTCTTCTCCACGGAATCGCTCATAAGCCCTGGCATCAATCAGTTTATAACTAAGGCTATCTTCAGTTTCTATCTGCGCCATAAGATCCTGCGCTGAAACCGTTGGCATATGTCCCGTGGTAAAATCAGCCTGAGTTTCTGCCACTTCAGACACATCGTTAGTCACAGGATAACGGCCCGCCTGCCAGGCTTTCATGCCGCCATGCAGAATCATAGCCTGAGAGATACCCGCCCAACGTAACAGCCACCAGGCCCTGGCGGCCATGGCATGACCGCCATCATCATAAACAACGACCTGAGAGTGCTTATCCATTCCCCAACGACGGAGTGTTGCCTGCCAGTCTGCCGACTCGGGCAGTGGATGCCTGCCAGTTTTACCGGGAATAATCAAACCGGAGAGATCTGCTTCAAGATCAGCATGGAGCGCTCCCGGAATATGTCCCTGGTGATACATCACCCGTCCCTGTTTCGGGTCGGCGAGACTGAATCGAGCATCCAGAACCAGCAGATGTTGGTCGTTCAACAGGGTAGCCAGCATCTCCGGCTCTATTAATAAAGGCATCACTTACCTCTGTCTGGCTGCTAACCGAGGCGGAGCCCAGTGCAGCTAACACACCACTATGAAACATTTATGAAGGTTTACTTTTCTTGCCACACAGTAAAAAAATGACAGTGGCTTTGCAACCAGTCCTGATAACCGTGGTTCGAAGGGAGGAATAGTTCGGAGGAAAGGGAAGTTAAGAAGAGAAATAAAACCCACCAGCAGAGCTGGCGGGGTCACATCCGTGTGACAAGTGCATCCATGCAAGGTTTACGTTATCAATACACTCGTGATGGCAATAGCAGTGATTACGCGAAAAAATGTGAGATATGTCTCACACTTTCATCATTTTCCGGTTGCAGGCTTGTCCACTACCTTGTCGTCACGAAGCACTTTTTCCGAAAGCAGGTTGCTCAACTCTCCGTTATCCGGCGTTTTCAGGATGATTCGGGTTTCTTCGGAAGACTCGTCAAATTCGATGCCCGGAGAGTAAGCAGGCTCTTCCACCGGCGTGTCTATGACCTCCTGCTGTATCGGAATGACTTCCGTTACGGGCAATGGTTCAGGCTCATCCTTTTTAGCCAGCAAAAACCAGCCAGTCACACCCAGAGCCAGAAGAGCCGCCAGCACTACTGCAATTGTCTTGTTACTCATGCCCATCCTCACCCATAGCCGGAAAGCCTCCAAAACTTATTCAAGAGCGGAGACGAGCCCCGCTCCATCAAACTATCGCATTCGAACAACCCGAGTCGTGTTACCCTGCGTCAAAATCTTCACCGCATCACCCACCTGCATAGGCGCTTTTGAGTCAACCTCCTGAACCACTGAAATATATTTTCCACTATCAAGCCGAATGGTCATCTCAATACCCTGCTGTGTGGTCAGCTGTTTTTCAGCCCTGCTCCCCAGCACACCACCGGCAACTCCGCCCAGGATAGCGGCAATATCACTGCCTCTGCCACCGCCAACACTGGATCCTGCAATACCACCAATGGCCGCACCGGCCACAGTACCCACAGCACCTTCAGTGCCTTCCAGTGTTACATATTGCAGCTCGGAAACAGTGCCAAAACTGACCTGCTGGATTCTCCGGGCCTCACTGCTTGAATAGGTTGTCCCTGTGCTGTCCGTCATACACCCTGACAGCAGAGCGGCAAAAGTGAGGGGCAATATGGCCCAATAGCGTCTCAAATTCATGTCGTTAACTCCTTTTGGGAAAACAGGAAAGACCTTTCCTGTTAACCGACCCAGACCCGTGCGTTGCGGAACATTCTCATCAACGGTGCATCTTCACCCCAGTGTTCTGGGTGCCAGCTGTTTTGAACTGTACGGAATACCCGCTCAGGATGGGGCATCATAATGGTAACCCGACCATCGGCAGAGGTCAGGCCAGTAATTCCCTGCACCGAGCCGTTGGGGTTGTAGGGATAACGTGTGGTGGGCCTGCCCTGGTTATCCACAAACTGCAAAGACACCTGACCACTGTTCGCCAGCCGCTCCAGGTGAGACGGATCGGCAAACTCGGCATGCCCTTCCCCATGAGCGACAGCAATTGGCATACGGGCACCCTCCATCCCCCGGAAGAGGATTGAGTGGCTCTTCTGAACCTTAACCATCGCCACCCGGGCCTCAAACTGCTCAGACTGGTTGCGGACAAAGTGAGGCCAGTAGTCAGCACCGGGAATCAGGTCATGCAGATTGGAGAGCATCTGACAGCCGTTGCATACACCCAAGGCAAAACTGTCGCGACGATCGAAGAAGCGGGCAAACTGATCACGGGCCTGTTCATTAAAGAGAATCGACTTGGCCCAGCCTTCTCCGGCTCCCAGAACATCCCCATAAGAGAAGCCACCACAGGCCACCAGACCTGTAAATTCATCCAGAGTACGTCGACCGGACAGGATATCACTCATGTGCACATCAACTGTTTTGAAACCAGCCCGGTCAAAGGCCGCCGCCATTTCTACCTGACCATTGACACCCTGCTCCCGCAAAATGGCCATGGCTGGACGAACACCGGTGTTGATATAGGGAGCCGCCACATCCAGAGAGATATCGTAAGGCAGGGAGGCATGAAGCCCGTCATCATGATCATCCAGCAGGTTATCGAACTCCTGTCGTGCACACTCGGCATTGTCCCGCAGCGCCTGAATGCGATAACTGGTTTCTGCCCACCAGCGCTGGAACTTGATCCGGCTTTCACTGACCAGCTCGGCTCCATTGAACCGGAACGATACCCGCTGGCCAGCAGCCAGGGTACCGATGGCGTGAGAACAGGCAGCAAGACCATGCTGAGCCAGGATATCCTTAACAAGGCCTTTCTCGCGGTGGCGCACCTGGATAACCGCACCCAGCTCTTCATTAAACAGAGCTGGCAGAACCATGGACTTGTTGCCAGCCAGCTTATCCAGATCAACCGCAATACCGGTATGGCCAGCAAACGCCATCTCAATCAGGGTGGTAAACAGGCCACCGTCGGAGCGGTCGTGGTAGGCCAGCAGCAGGTCTTTATCCATCAGTTCCTGAATGGCATTAAAGAATCCTTTCAGATCTTCCGGAGAGTTAACATCCGGTGCCGAGTCACCTAACTGACCATAGACCTGGGCCAGTGCTGAACCACCCAGTCGGTTGTGATCACGGCCAAGGTCAATCAACAGCAGATCAGTATTACCCTGATCCGTCCTCAGTTGAGGCGTCACCGTCTTGCGAATATCCCGAACCGGGGCGAATGCCGAGATAACCAGCGACAGTGGTGAAGTGACACGCTTATCTTCCCCATTTTCCTGCCATTGGGTGCTCATGGACATGGAGTCTTTACCCACCGGAATAGCAATACCCAGTGCCGGGCAAAGCTCCATACCCACGGCCTTAACCGTATCAAACAGGTTTTCATCTTCACCGGGATGACCTGCTGCGGCCATCCAGTTGGCCGACAGTTTGATATCGCCGATTTTACCAATACGGGCAGCAGAGATATTGGTGATCGCCTCGCCAATCGCCATGCGCCCGGAAGCAGGAGCATTGATCAGGGCAAGCGGTGTGCGTTCCCCCATGGACATGGCTTCGCCGGTATAGCCCTGAAAAGCCGTTGCGGTCACCGCGCAGTCTGCCACAGGCACCTGCCAGGGGCCCACCATCTGGTCACGATTAACCAGACCGGTAATGGTTCGGTCGCCAATGGTGATCAGGAAGTTCTTGCTGGCAACGGATGGCAGTTTTAATACCCGCTCCATCGCTTCCAGCAGCTTGATGTCGGTCAGGTCCAGGGGATCACGCTCGAAGGACTGACGTTGAATCTCACGGTGCATCCTGGGTGGTTTACCCAGCAGCACATCCAGCGGCATATCCACCGGGTGATTATTGAAGTGGCTGTCATCCAGCAGCAGCCGCTGCTCTTGGGTCGCCTCACCTACCACGGCATAAGGGCAACGCTCCTGCTGACAGACCTCCTCGAAGCGGGGAAGGTCTTCTGCAGCCACCGCCATCACATAACGTTCCTGGGACTCATTACACCAGAGCGCCAGCGGCGACATGCCCGGTTCATCATTATGAATGGCACGCAACTGGAAGTGACCGCCCCGGCCACCATCACTGACGAGTTCAGGCAGTGCGTTGGAGAGACCACCGGCCCCCACATCGTGAATAAATGCGATGGGGTTCCTGTCCCCCTGCTGCCAGCAACGGTCGATCACCTCCTGGCATCGACGCTCCATTTCCGGGTTGTCTCGTTGCACACTGGCAAAGTCCAGGTCTTCCTGACCTTCACCCGATGTCATGGAAGAGGCCGCGCCACCACCCAGGCCAATCTGCATGGCAGGACCGCCCAGGACAATCAGCCTGGCACCCACCGGGATCTCCCCTTTTTCAACGTGTTCAGCTTTGATATTGCCAAGACCACCGGCCAGCATAATGGGCTTGTGATAGCCACGAACCTCATAGCCTGCAACGCCTTTGACGCTGGCCTCAAAGGTACGAAAATAGCCACACAGGTTTGGACGACCAAACTCATTATTAAAACCGGCACCGCCTAATGGGCCTTCGATCATGATTTCCAGCGGCGAGACAATGCGGCCTGGCTTGCCATAATCCTGTTCCCAGGGCTGTTGATAGCCTGGAATGTTCAGGTTAGATACGGTGAATCCGGTCAGACCGGCCTTGGGCCTGGATCCCTTACCGGTGGCACCTTCATCACGAATTTCACCACCAGAACCGGTGGCGGCTCCCGCCCAGGGTGCGATGGCCGTCGGGTGGTTGTGGGTTTCTACCTTCATGAGGATATGAATATCGTCCTCATTGAAACCATATTCACGGCTATCAGATTCCGGGTAAAACCGTTTTGCGTGAAAACCTTCAATAACCGAGGCGTTATCTTTATAAGCTGACAGCACCCCTTCACTGTGCAGGGCGTGAGTATTTCGGATCATCTTGAACAGGGAAAGGTCCTGCTCTTCACCATCAATACTCCAGGAAGCATTAAAAATTTTATGCCGACAGTGTTCCGAGTTCGCCTGGGCAAACATCATCAACTCAACATCCGTAGGATCCCGTTCGAGTTTTTGATAGCTCTCTATCAGATAGTCGATTTCATCCTCAGCCAGAGCCAGGCCCAGGGAAAGATTAGCCGCAGCCAGTGCCTCTCTGCCGCCTTCCAGAATGGACACAGTAGTCATCGGGGCTGGCTCGGCCACAGCAAACAGTTTGGTAATTTCACCCTCATCACGGAAGACAGCCTGGGTCATCCGGTCATGGAGCAAATCTGCAATCCGTGCTTCCTGATCTTCTGATAAACGGGTATCCGCAAACACCAAAAACCGAACGCCTCGCTCGATTCGCTGGATCATACCGAGGCCACAATTGTGAGCAATATCGGATGCTTTACTGGACCAGGGGGAAATCGTGCCCGGACGGGGAACCACCAGAAATTCTGCCCAGGAAGAAAAGCTGTCAGGTTCTATCTGTTGAATCTTTGGGCCGTAAGTCAATAGTCTGGCCAGAATATCAGACTGCCTCTCACTCAGACCTTGTGCACAGGACGACTGGATTTTCACATAATGCTGGAATTCAGCAACAACACAGGAGATCTCTGGCACTCGGCTCTGCAGCTGAGCAAGCAACTTTTGACGGCGGAACTGGGAAAGTGCAGGGGTGCCACGCAGTATCAGCATGTTCTGGTCTGTCCTCGGGCCAATTAACAGCTAGTGAGGAGCTACAGCCTGGGTGAGCTAATAATAAACATCAGGAAGCCCGGATGAGTGGCCACTTCCTGATTGGATTACAGCCAGCCCTTATGCTTTAGCCTCTCAACTCAGGGGGATATTCAAAGGCTGCCTATAATAATCGAAACCAGCCTTCGGAAACCAGCAGTCACAGGCTATTTATCAACAAAAGGCTGCTTTCCCCGCTGTTCACGAATTTGCTGACGGCGAAAACGAAAAAACTCGCTGATCATCCCACTGCATTCATCTTGAAGGACACCTCCGGTAACCTCTACCCGGTGGTTCATCTGAGGCTGTTCAAGAACCCTTGCGGCACTGACAATGGCACCGGCCTTGGGTTCTGTTGCACCGTAGATCAGGCGACGAATCCGACTGTGGACAATCGCACCTGCACACATGGTGCAGGGCTCCAGCGTAACATAGAGATCACAATCCAGCAGACGGTAGTTGCCAATGGCTGCAGCCGCTGACTGAAGTACCAGAATTTCAGCATGAGCAACGGGATTACAGGATGAAATAGGTTGATTACACGCCCGGGCGATGATCTGACCCTCCTTAACCACGACAGCACCGACGGGCACCTCGCCCAGGGTACGGCCTTTATCAGCTTCCAGCAGGGCTTCTTTCATCCAAATGGTGTCATCAATCACAAACTATCTACCAAACCTGACAATCTTGAGCGATTTTGCATCATGAAGTAAAACGGCAGGCTTTTCATCCCTTGATTGGCGAATTTATTTCAGCTTTTTATGAAATGTGACAATCCGCCGATTAAATCTATGGAATTTTTTCCCATGGCGAATGTCTGAGCTATATATAGTGTCTAAGCTATAAATAGCCTATCAAAAATAAATTGCTCAATTATGAAAAATAAATCACTGGAGGGAAGGGCCTGATGTCTTTCAAGCAGAATGTAGAACAGCATCTACAACACTTTGCCCAGAGCATCGGCCTGGGAGAACTCAAATTAAACGAACACGATGCCTGCGGGTTGTGTTTTGACGACACCCTGATCGTGAACATGGAGTATCTGGAAGATGATGAGGCGCTGGTATTTGTTGCTTCTGTTCGACCCATGATTACCCATGACAGTCCGGAGAAAACCACACTGCTGGAAAAAATGTGTTCACTGAACCTCCAGCACCATAGTATGCAGGGTGCCTTTCTGGCCTTGAACCATGACAAAACTGAAGTACTGCTGATTCGCTCCCTGCAGGCTTCCTGCGATTACGGTTTATTCGAGTCCACCCTGGAAAAGTTCGTCAACACTCTGGAATGGTGTGTCAGTGAACTGGATGAGTCCAAGCAGGACCAGACTTCTTCAACATCCACCCCTCCCCGCCCCCAGAGTGGTCCCGGAGGAGCCCCCGGAGGCCCCGGCGATATGGGAATGATGGTGTAACTCCCAAAATACCCAATACCATGAAGGGCTTTCACAGCCCTTCTTTTATTTCGCTGCATTTATTTTACCAACACCATTTCAGCTCGAAATCATCAGGCCGAAAAGAAAAATAGCAGCCTGTAATGGATTCGGGAATCCTTTATCCGGTTTTTCAGCCACGTATTGAGTAGAGCAACTATACTCTGCCGCGTCTGGATAATAACTCCATGCTGTCAGGGCAGGTAATGCTGCATTTACCGAGCATGGAAAGCAGAAGGATCTCGATAGCAGCATATCCATAGCAAGAAAAATAATGGAGGCATCAAGTTGGCTCAAACTTTTAACTATCTCACCAATGCGCTGCAAAGCACCGTGGAAAGCGGCAGGCTGATTGATATTCGTGGCCGTGTTACTGAAGTTCAGGGCATGATCATCAAAGCGGCGGTGCCTGGTGTCAAAATCGGTGAGCTCTGTGAGCTGGTATCCCCCAATAACCCTGATGACAGCGACCGGAACTCATACGCCGAAGTGGTCGGTTTCCAGGGACATGAGACGGTACTATCCCCCCTGGGTGAAATTATGGGGATCTCCTCCACCACTGAAGTTATTCCAACCGGCAAAGTACACCACGTAGCCGTTGGCCCTCACCTGCTGGGGCATGTGCTGGACGGTATGGGCAACCCATTAAACCCTGACGCATTTGATGGCATTGAGCCTGAAGCTCATTACCCGGTTTATACCGATGCCCCCGACCCCATGACCCGAAGAATTATTGACCACCCCATTCCCCTGGGCGTTAAAGCCATTGATGGCGTTCTAACCTGTGGTGAAGGGCAGAGAATGGGGATCTTTGCAGCGGCCGGTGGTGGTAAGAGTACCCTGTTGTCCATGCTGGTCAAGGGAGCGGAAGTGGATGTCACCGTACTGGCCCTGATCGGTGAACGGGGGCGGGAGCTGCGGGAGTTTATCGAGCACGACCTTGGCCCGGAGGGGGTTAAGAAATCGGTTATTATTGTGGCGACCTCCGACAAGTCCTCCATGGAGCGTTCCAAAGCCGCTTACACTGCAACAGCCGTTGCTGAGTTTTTTCGTGATAAAGGCAAACGGGTTCTTCTGCTTATGGACTCTGTCACCCGTTTTGCCCGTGCCCAGCGTGAGATCGGACTGGCCGCCGGAGAACCACCGACCCGTCGGGGTTTCCCGCCTTCGGTATTTGCCACCCTTCCCAAGCTGATGGAGCGCACCGGGATGTCAGATGTAGGCTCTATTACGGCACTCTATACCGTGCTGGTTGAAGGGGATGACATGACCGAGCCGGTAGCGGATGAAACACGCTCGATTCTTGATGGTCATATCATTCTCTCCCGAAAGCTGGCCGCATCCGGGCACTACCCGGCCATTGATGTGCTGGCCAGTGCCAGCCGTGTGATGAATGCCATTACTACCGAAGACCACCGGGCGGCGGTCAGTCGGGCAAGAGCCCTGATGTCCAAATATGAAGATATTGAATTACTGGTAAAAGTCGGGGAATACAAACAGGGGGCTGACCCACTGGCCGACGAGGCGATTCAGAAAATTGAAACCATCCGCTCTTTTCTCAAGCAGAGAACGGATGAACTGATGCCCCTCGACCAGACAATTGCCCAACTACAGCAAATCGTAGGTTACTGAGAAGATGCTGCATGATCTGCTGAAGGTTAAAAATATACGGGAGGAATCGGCTGAACGGGAGGTGAAGCGCTGTCAGCATGAGCTGGATCTCGCCCATCAGGAGGTCGAACAACGCAAGCAGGAAGTGGCACAACGTCAAAAGGATCTGGAAGAGTATGTTGTATGGCGCAGTCAAGAAGAACAGCGGCTATACGATAACATTATGAACACAAGTGTTCAGCAGCATGATCTGGATCTGTTGAAGCAGAAAGTTGCCATGTTACGGGAGAAAGATGCCTCCCTGGAACAGGCCATTGCCGATGCAGAAAAACGGGTGGTAGAAGCACAACAACAGGTAGTCAAAGCGGAGCAGGTCCTGGAAGAAGCGAGACAGGCTCACTTTAAAGCCAAGATGGCTGTGGAGAAGTTTGAGGAGTTCTGCAAGGTACAGGATGAAGAGGCTGAGAAAGAAGCCAAACGTCTTGAAGATCTGGAAATGGAAGAATTTACCGTCAAATCCAAGGAATAGGAGTTAACCATCATGTCAACACACGGCGTGAATCAAACCAACACTCAGCCAACTCCACCCCCGCAACAGAATGATGCTAACCAGCAAAGTCGCAATGTATCCGATAAGCAGGCTAACGACTTTGCGGATCGCATGGCAAAAGAAAAGCGTGGCAAAGAGAAAAAAACGGGTGGCGATAAGGAGCAAAGCCTGGAAAGTCTGGAAAGCCTGCTGGCCGAGCGGAACAAAAACTCTAAGAATGCCATCAGGGGACGCCAGGAAAAAGGTTCTCGCGAAGGTTCTCAGGAAGAGAAAAACAATGAGAATATGTTCAAGAATACCCGCGAAGACGCCTCTGAGCAGGTCATGGTCAATAACGCCCAGAACCCAATTAAAGCCGATACCCAGCTTCAGACCCAGATTCGTGAGATCCAGCAGGCCAGCAGCGTGAAAGAAGTTGAAGCTGCACTTCAGAAGATGGCCGATCAAATACAGGTGTCTGCCAAGGATGCGGTGAATGGGGCAGAGGTTCGCATTTCCCTGAAAGACAATGTGCTGCCGGGTACCGAGATCAGAATCCAGAGACACGGTGGCGAGTTGACAGTCACCATGAACACCACATCAGCAGAAGCCGGAAACTTTCTGGCCCAGCATGAAGCCAACCTGCAGAAAATGCTGGCTGAGCGATTCTCCAACGACAAGGTTCAGGTAAATATCAATATGTCAGGTGGCGATAACCAGGACAGTGATGGTCGCTCCCGTAACCAGTATGCGGCAGAAGATGATAACGACCAGAACTCTTCCAGAAACGACCGGGCATAGGTTGAACCATGGCAGCAGAAACTCTTGATCTACCCTCTGTCTCACCGTCGCAGCTGCTGCTTGGCCAAATCCTCAGCAACCGCCAGACAGAGCTTGCACTGCCGGTTAATGAGGACAGGTGGGACATATCCCTGGGCAGTATTGCCCCGGAAACCATGCCTGCTATCTGCATGCAGCTGGAAATCAATCACCAGCCCGTTTCTCTGTACACCGGCAGTGCCTTCATTGACCTGATCATGCCGGACAATCTGAACAGCAAGATACTGCTGAAACTGCCAAAAGACTTGATGCTGGCCGCTCTGGGAAACAGGCTGCAAACCCTGCTGGAGCATCTGATGCAGGGGCTTGGTATTGCCATCCAGTTTACTGACCTGGCACCGAATAAAGATAAATCAAAGCATGCAGAACTGGCGATGAATATCCGGATAGGCGGTACGCAGTACCCCATTTACCTGGAAAGCACGCCCATTGTTTTTGAGCTGCTCAAACTGCTGCCCACTCATATCCGGGAGCAATCCACCGATATACCTATCTGGGCAGGTCTTGAACTTGGACGGGCAAAACTGTCTAAAGAGGAAACCAGCGCCCTGGGTGTCGGTGACATTGTATTTTTTAATTACCACGTCACCGGGCAGCAGCTGATTATCAGAGTGAACCCGGATACGGCTTTCATCGGGGAAGCAGAGGGTTCTCACATCACCATCAAGCACAGGATGGACTCAATGGAAGACGATCAAATGCATCATGAACAGGAGCCTATCGACCTGTCAGATATTGAGATTGACCTGGTATTCGAAGTGGGGCGACAGCAGTTCACCGCACAGGAAGTCCAGTCTCTTCAGCCTGGCCATGTGTTTGAGCTGGATCGTCCCATCGAACAACCGGTTAAGGTTCGTGCCGGCGGCAAATTGATTGCCGAGTGCCAGCTGGTACAAATAAATAATCGACTGGGTGCACGTATTACCAGAATTGTCGACTGACTGACTACCTAAACAATAAAGTCTCTTGTTCATACTCTGAGACTGGAAAAGGCGACTATGGAAAGCGGCGCAATAACTCTCACCAGTCCATTTTATCTGATGATCCCACTGGCGCTGATGGCGCTGGTGCCCTTTCTTGCGGTGATGGGTACATCCTTCCTGAAACTGGTGGTGGTATTTTCCATTCTCAGAAACGCTACCGGTCTGCAGCAGATTCCTCCCAATATCGCCATGAATGCCCTGGCCATTATCCTGACGCTTTACATCATGGCACCGGTAGGTTTTGAGGCATGGGATATCGCGCAAGAGGAGAACATCAGCTTTCAGGGTGAAGACAGTAGAGAGCTGATGAATAACATCGAGCTGCTGATAGCCCCCTATCGGGACTTCCTGAAAAAAAATACCACGGAGCGGGAAAGAAACTTCTTTCTGAAAACCGCAAGAATATTGTGGCCAAAGGCGTACCAGGCACAACTGAGCGCAGATGACCTGATAGTTCTGATGCCATCCTACTGTATCACTGAACTGACCAAGGCCTTCGAGATTGGCTTTCTGCTCTATTTGCCGTTTATCGTTATTGACCTGATCGTCTCTAACATCCTTCTCGCTATGGGTATGATGATGGTGTCACCCATGACCATATCCCTGCCCTTCAAGCTCTTGCTGTTCGTACTGCTGGATGGCTGGACCCGGCTAATCCACGGACTGGTGCTAAGTTATGCATGACCCGCATATACTGACACTCACAGCCCAGGCACTCTGGCTGACACTGTTACTGTCCATGCCTCCTATTATCGCGGCATCGGCGGTTGGCCTGCTGATCAGTTTGATTCAGGCACTGACCCAGATTCAGGAACAGACACTGCCATTTGCCTTCAAACTCGTCGCGGTCATTATCAGTATCTTCCTGACATCCCGCTGGATGGGCATCGAGGTTTATAACTTCTCAGTGGCCGTGATGGATATGTTCGAAAGGCTCTGACCATGATCCTGCCCATTGATGATCTGAAAGAGTGGTTTTACATCCTGTCAATGGGGATGCCTCGCATCGTTGCCATGTTTACCGTTCTGCCTATGCTGCACAAGCGGAACCTTGGTGGGTCCATGATTCGCAACGGCATCTGCATGAGCCTGGTGCTGTTCATGCACCCCATGCTGTCTGAGACCAAACCCGACGAAACACTGACAATCTACGACACCGGTGGCATCGTGATCAAAGAAGTCTTTATCGGTGCCATCATGGGTTTCGTCCTGGCGATCCCATTCTGGGCAATGGAAGCCGCCGGTTTTTTTATTGATAACCAGCGGGGTGCTTCCATGGCCAGTACCCTCAACCCGTTTTCCGGCGCAGAAACCTCCCCGATGGGCATCCTGTTCAGCCAGGCCTTTATTGCCATGATCATGACCAGTGGGCTGTTTCTATTGATGCTGGAAAGCATGATGCTCACCTATCAGGTCTGGCCGGTATTCAGCTACTTCCCAAATATCAATCAGGAAGCGGTGACGTTTTTCCTTGGCCAGTTTGACCTGATTATCAAACTGTCCATGTGGCTCTCTGCGCCGGTCATCATCTGCATGTTCATCACCGAATTTGGCATTGCCCTGATCAGCCGGGCGGCTCCCCAGCTGAACGTGTTCATCCTGGCCATGCCCATTAAATCCGGTGTTGCCCTTGCTATCCTGGTGGTTTACATCGGAACCATTCTGGAATTATCCCAAAAGCACATGATGGGAATCCCTGAGATGTTTGAATCATTGGGAGTGATCTGGAAATGAGTGCAGAAAAAACCGAACAGCCCACCCCCAAAAAACTCCGTGATGCACGGCAAAAGGGCCAGGTCGCCAAAAGTAAAGAAGTATCCGGCACCTTTAACCTTATCGCGGTACTGGCAACACTCTGGTACATGAGTGACACCTTTATTGACAAGATCAAGCAGATGGTGGTGTTTCCCACGTTGAGCTACAACGAACCCTTTGAAGTCTCTTTCAAAATCGTTACCCACGGTATTCTCAGTTTAACCATGGACCTGCTGATTCCCCTGGTCGCCGTCTCCATGTTTTCTGCCATTATCGGCAACGTCATGCAGTTTGGCCTGCTGTTTGCGCCTGAAGGCATTAAACCGGATATTGGAAAAATCAGCCCGGTTGGCGGCTTGAAAAAGATTTTCGCCATGAAAAACCTTATGGAGTTTTTCAAGTCGGTGATCAAAATCCTGTTTCTGTCATTTGTTGTGTATTACGTCATTTACAGCAGTGTGGGCGACATGGTTGACATGCCCTATTGCGGCACTTCATGCATTTTACCGGTCGCTGCCCATCTGATAAAAAAGCTGCTGCTCTACGCCATGGTTGCTTTCGTGATTATTGCGATTCTCGACTATATGTTTGAGCGCTACAACTTTATGAAGCAGAACCGGATGAGCAAGGATGAAGTCAAACGGGAACATAAAGAGAGTGAAGGTAGCCCGGAAATTAAAGGCAAGCGGAAGGAAATTCATCAGGAAATACTCAACCAGGCAGAAAACACCGGCAAATCAGACGTTGTTATTAAAAACCCGACCCATCTGGCCATTGGTTTGCAGTACCGCCAGGGTAAGACGCCACTGCCTGTTGTCACGGTTAAAGGTCGTGGTGGTCATGCCCGGTTTATTATCAAAATTGCTGAAAAAGAAGGCATCCCTGTTCTTGAAAACGTACCACTGGCGCATGCCCTGTTTCATTTAAACATTGCCGATTTTATTCCCGGCGAGCTGATTGAGCCCGTTGCCGAAGTATTCCGCTGGGTACAGGAAATTAAAGAGCAGGAAAATGAGGGTGAGTCGCCCGGCGAGTAGCTGACCGAATGAAATCGTATTTTATCCTATCCCCTCCCGTATCAAGACTTTGATCAGCAGTTCGACAACCTCCCGCTGCCTGTTCTGTGCTGCCAAAATCAGGGCAGTGACGCCATTGTCGGTACTGGCATTGAGCTCAGCGCCCTTGTCGAGCAACAGCCTGACAGTCTCCACGTGTCCATTCCGGGATGCAAACATCAGGGCAGTGGCACCATTTCCCATGCGGACATTGACCTTGGCGTCACTGTCGATCAACAGCCCGGCAACATCCCGATAGCCTCTCTCGCATGCCGACATCAAGGCAGTAAAACCATCGTTCCTGGCAACATTGACCTCAGTGCCGATGTCGATCAGCAGCTCGACGACCTCACGCCGCCCGTGCAGGGACGCCAACATAAGGGCGGTGGTACCATTTTTTAACACAACATCGACCTCAGCCCCCCTGTCGATCAACAGCCTGACAATCTCCACGTGTCCATTCTGAGATGCAAACATCAGGGCAGTGAGGCCAGTGTCCATAACGACATTGACGTCAGCGCCCCGGTCAATCAGCAACCTGGCAACCTCCCGGTGTCCTTTCTCGCAGGCAAACATCAGGGCAGTGGAACCATCATCCATGGCAACATCGATTTCAGAGTTGTTAGCAATCAGCAGCCGGGCAACCTCCAGATGCCCATTCCGGGATGCCAACATCAGAGAAGTGAAACCGTCGGGCATACAGACATTGACAGACGCGCCCTTGTCGATCAGCAACCAGACAATGTCACTGAAGCCGCTCCGGGCCGCAATCATCAGGGCTGTTAAGTCATCGTCGTTACTGGCGTTGACTTCGGCACCCCTGCTGATCAGCAGTTCTGTGGTGCCCAACTGCCCTTTCATGGCTGCCAACATCAAGGCATTGATGCCATCAGTCATACTGGCATTAACCTCAGCTCCCCTGACAATCAACAGCCTGGCGACCTCCCGCTGCCCGTTCTCCGATGCCGACATCAGGGCAGTCAAGCCATTGTCAGTTACGGCATCGACCTCAGCGCCACTTTCGATCAACAACTCCGCGACCTCACTCCACCCGCTCTCTGCTGCCAACATCAAAGCAGTGGAACCATCTGTCATAGTGGCATTGACATCAGCACCGCTGCCAATCAACAGCACGGCGACATCCCGGTGTCCACTCTGGGATGCCGACATCAGAGCAGTCAAGCCATTATCCACCCTGGCACTGACATCTGCACCTTTGTGGATCAGCAGCGCGGCGACCTCCCACTGTCCGCACCAGGATGCCGACATCAGGACAGTCAAGCCATTGTCCGTACTGTCGTTGACCTCAGCACCGCTGTTGACCAGCAGTTTAACGATCTCCCAATGTCGGTTACTGGCTGCAAATATCACGGCATTGGTACCATCATCCATCCTGGCTTTAACATCAGCGAACCTGCCGATCAGCAGCCGGGCAATCTCCAGATGCCCATACCGGGATGCCAACATCAGGGCAGTCAAGCCATCTTCACTGACAGCATTGACCTCAGCATCGTGGTCAATCAGCAGTTCAGCGACATCAGGCTTGCCGTACAGGGATGCCGACATCAGGACAGTCAAGCCATTGTCTGCACAGGCATTGACGTCTGCGCCGTTGCCGATCAGCAGCCTGGCAACCTTACGGTAGCCGTTATTGGCTGCCAGCTTCAGGGCTGTTGAACCATCATCCATAACGGCATTGACCTCGGAACCATTGTCGATCAGCAACTCAGCGGTCTCGCAATGCCCGTTTCCGGATGCCAACATCAGGGCTGTGGAGCCATTTTCCATAACGGCATTAACCTTAGCCCCCCTATTGATCATTAGCCTGGCAGCTTCCACGTGCCCGTTATCGGATGCCGACATCAGGGCTGTCCAGCCATTGAGATTGTCGGCATTGCTCCGGCAGACATTGAGCTCAGCTCCCCTGTCCATCAGCAGTACGATGATCTCCCGGTGCCCCCTGCTGGCTGCCAGCATCAGGGCAGTGGAGCCTTTGTTGGTAACGGCATTGATGTCAGCTCTGTTGTTGATCAGCAGGTTGGCGATCTCCCGGCACCCGATCAGGGATGCCGACATCAGGGCTGTGATGCCTTTGTCCGTAACGGCATTGACGTCAGCACCGCTGTCGATCAGCAGCCTTGCAATCTCAAGGTGCCCGTTCTGGGATGCCCATATCAGGGCGGTTAAGTCATGCTCCATAGGAACATTAACATTAACCCCCTGGAGCAACCGGGAACGAATCAAAGACTGATCCCCACGAATACAGGCGTAAAAAAATATCGGATCAGGGAAGTGTTCGTCCCGGTAATATTCACCGGTATGCTCATTCACCAGAGGCATCGGATTCTTCTGACAAGCCGCGCACTTACGTGTCCCGACCAGTTCTCTGGCAAAATCCCTGGAAACACGATCCAGGTCAAAGCGGTGCCCGCACCGGGTATTTACGAACACGGGTACTGCGTCACGGCCATGAAAAGCCCCATGTCCATTGGCACCAGAAACCTCATCCGACGACCCGGAGACCTCCATGGGAACGGAGGATGAATAATCGGGAGTGACATCCATAGAGCAAACACCCGCATGTGTTAATCAGTGACAGGGTTAGATGAACAATAAACAAAAAAATTCAATGCAATAACAACTGTTTAAAGGCGCTGGGAACACAGGCTGGCTTGATGCTGCCTCCGGGAGCCTACTCTCAGTCTTCCTTCCTGGCCAGGGCTGCGCTCAGGGCTTGCAGGCAGGCGATATTATTGTTTTCGGCAGCGATGGAGAGCGCAGTGGCACCATCCGTAGTCCGGGCGTTGAGATCTGCCCCTGCCGCAATCAGGGCTTGCAGGCAGGCGATGTGATTGGCCTCGGCAGCGACCATCAGCGGAGTACTCCCATCATCCGTGCAGGCAATGTTGGGATCCGCCCCTCCTGAGATCAGGGCTTGCAGGCAGGTGATGTTATTGTCCTGGGCCGCGATGTAAAGTGGGGTCGCCCCATCATCCGTGCAGGCAATGTTGGGATCTGCCCCGGCAATGAGCAGGACTAGCAGGCAGTTGACGTTATTGTGCTGGGCAGCAATGTACAGCGGGGTAGCACCATCGGTATTTCGGGCGGTGTTCAGCTTCGCCCCGGCAGTGATCAGGGCTTTCAGGCAGGCGATGTGATTGTCCTGGGCAGCAATGAACAGCGGGGTGGTGCCCGAATTCAGGGCGGCGTTGAAATCTGCCCCGGCAGTGATCAGGGCTTGCAGACAGGCGATGCTATTTTTCTGGACAGCGATGAACAGTGGGGTGGCCCCCGAAGTCCGGGCGGCATTGAGATCCGCCCCGGCAAGGATCAGGGCTTGCAGGCAGGTGATGTGATTGTTCTCGGCAGCGATAAACAGCGGTGTGGTATTCGAAGCCCGGGCGGCGTTGAGATCGGCCCCGGCATCGATCAGGGCTTGCAGGCAGGCGATGTAATTATGCTGGGCAGCGGTGAATAGCGAGGTGGCACCCGAAGTCATGGCGGCATTGAGCTTTGCCCCTGCGGTGATCAGGGCTCTCAGGCAGGCGATGCTATTCTGCTGGGCAGCAATCAACAACGGGGTGATACCATCTGAAGTTCTGGCGACATCAAGCTCTGCCCCGGCAGTAATCAGGGCTCGCAGGCAGGCGATGTGATTCTTCTGGGCAGCGATGAACAGCGGGGTAACACCTGTATTCAGGGCAGCATTGAGATCCGCCCCATCAGTGATCAGGGCTTGCAGGCAGGCGATGTTATTTTTCTGGGCAGCAATGTACAGCGGGGTGGCACCCTCCGGACCCTGAGCGGCATTGAGTTTCGCCCCGGCAGTGATCAGGAGGCGCAGGCAAGCGATGCTATTGTGACAGGCAGCGATGAACAGTGCTGTGGCACCCGAAGCCAAGGTGGCGTTGATATCCGCCCCCCCAGCCATCAGGGCTTGCAGGCAGGCGGTGTCATTATCCTGGGCAGCGATTAACAGAGGGGTGGCACCATCCGCAGACCGGACCGTGTTGGGATCCGCCCCCGCAGCCATCAGGGCTTTCAGGCAGGCGGCGTTATTGTTCTGGGCAGCGACGATCATTAGATCAACTGGCCGCCCTGTAATAGCAGACCTGAACGTTTTCCGGGCAATGCCGGGATCCAGCCTCAAAAGCGCGGCTAATTTCTCGACATCACCATTACGACAGGCTTGCAGTGGAAGGGCTTCGCAGAAGGGTGAGTCCTCATAAACACAGGCACCGGCCTCCCGTACCAGCGGTAACACTGCCTGGCGACAAATGCAACAGGTCCCTTGCCCGAATCCGGAACCGAGCCATCTCGAAATACAGTCCAGATCAAACCTGTGCCCGCATTTGGTTTTGACGATAACGGGTACCACACTACGGCCATGGAAATCCTCTTTGCAAATGGAACACTCATCATCACTGAATGACCCTGAAGTATCAGTAGATACAGGATAAGAGTAACAGCCAACGGGATTCATAAAACAGCCGTATTGGTAAATGGTGGAAAAAGCCTGGGGAAAAAGAATAAACAATAATTCAATATAAATAGCTGTTGCTGGTAAAGAAAAATTCCGAGAGCTTTTTTACGACGAAAATATTATAAATTTAATGACCGGAATGATCAGAAACAAACGACGTTGATCTGTCACGGTAAGATTCAAGCTGTTATTTTCCAGATTATTAATCCGATGCCGTTTATCATCTGAACAGACGATTGGCCCTTCTGAACGTGGTGAAAATATTCAGTGAAGAGTCAGGCAT